>DASZJK010000406.1:0-2433 GCA_035948155.1 Candidatus Dormiibacterota bacterium | reverse complement strand
GATGCAGGTCAAAGACGGCATCGTCCGCAACGCCTCCTTCACGGACTACCTGCTTCCGACCATCCTCGACATGCCGCCCGTACGCATGGACATCCTCGAGCTCGGCGACCCGAACTCGCCCTACGGATTGAAGGGGGTCGGGGAGCCGCCCGCGATCTCGTCCGGTCCCGCGATCGTGGCCGCCATCCGTGCCGCGACCGGGCGCGATATCAACCGCATTCCCGTCCGACCGCACGACCTGACGCTTTGACGCTGCTCGTACGCGCCGGGCTCCTCTACACGGGCACCCGCGAGATCCCGAACGGCTGGCTTCTGGCGCGCGATGGGTTCATCGCCGAGGTCGGCTCCGGACCTCCACCGAAAGCCGATGAGGTCGTCGACGAACCCAACTGCATCGCGATGCCTGGGCTCGTCAACGCGCACGATCACATGTACCAGTGGGCGACTCGCGGCTACGTTCCCGACGGAACGCTGTTCGAGTGGCTGCGCGAGCTGTATCCGGTGTGGGCTCGCATCGACGCCGAAACAGTGCGCGTCGCAGGGCGCGCCGCCATGGCGAGGCTGCTCCTGTCAGGCTGCACGCTCTCGTCCGACCACCACTACGTGTTCCCGCACAACCGGCCTGGCATCTTCCAGGCGCTGGTCGAGTCGGCGCGCGAGCTCGGGCTGCGCTTCCATCCTTGCCGCGGGTCGATGTCGCTCGGCGAGTCGAGCGGCGGCCTGCCGCCGGACAGCGTGGTCGAGAAAGAGGACGCGATCCTGACCCACACCGAGGCGATGATCGCCCGCTTCCACGATCCCAATCCAGGCTCGATGTGCCGGGTCGTGGTCGCGCCCTGCTCCCCGTTCTCGGTCACGCCCGAGCTGATGCGCGACTCCGCGGCGCTTGCTCGAAAGCACAGCGTCCGGCTCCACACCCACGTCGCGGAGACGCTGGACGAGGAGCGTTACTGCACGGAGACGTTCGGCCGCCGGCCGGTCGAGCTGATGGAGGACCTCGGGTGGATCGGTGGCGATGTCTGGTTCGCGCACGCGATCCATCTCAACGACGCCGAGGTCGACCTCATCGCCAAGGTCAAGACCGGGGTAGCGCACTGCCCGTCGAGCAACATGCGCCTGGGGGCCGGGATCTGCCGGGTCCACGACCTCGTGCGCGCCGGGGCTCGGGTTGGTCTCGGGGTCGATGGCGCGGCCAGCAATGAGGACGCCAACCTCGCCGTCGAAGCGCACCAGGCGCTGCTGCTCGCCCGCGTCACCGCGATCTCTCCCACGGCGCTCGACGCCCGCGAAGCGCTGCGACTCGCCACCCGCGGCGGCGCCGAGTGCCTGGGCCGCGACGACTGCGGGATGCTCGAGCCAGGCATGTGCGCGGACATCGCGTGCTTTCGCGTGGACGACCTGGCCCACGCCGGCATCAGGGACCTGGTCGCAGCGATCGCGCTCGCGCCGCCGGCGCGGGCTGAGACAGTCATCGTCAACGGCCGGGTGGTCGTGCGTCGTAGCCGGCTGCTGACCGCCGATGAAGATGAGGTCGCGCGAGAAGTCGCCGCGGTCAGCGCGCGCCTGGCCGGATGAACTCCGGCGCCCCGTGGATCGTTCGCACGGTGCGGCCTCGGATCTTCTGGCCCTCGTGCGCGCTGAATGGGTTCTTGTAGAGCAGATCTTCTCGTCGGACCACGCCTTCCCAGCTCAGGTCGACGAGCCACAGGTCCGCGTCGAATCCTGGCGCGACTTGGCCTTTGCCCTCGATGCGAAACCGCCGCGCGATCTCGGTCGAAGTCACGGTCGCGACGGTCAAAGGGTCACTCCGCTCGTCTGCCAGCAGTAGTTGGCGCGTCGTCTGGCAGCCTGAGATGCCGCCCCAGATCTTGCGGTAATCGTCACCCTGCTTCAAGTCGAAAGTGGTCGGCGAGTGATCGGAGACCACGATTGGTAGAAGGGGCATTCGCTCCTTCCTCAGCGGCGGGGCGCACTTCGCCAGCCCACCGATCCGCTCGATGTCGGCTTCGGTGTAAAGGATGTAGTGCGCGCAGGTCTCGCCGCTGACGTCTTGCCCAAGCATCGCTGCGCCTGCCACGGTGCTGACGTGGACGACGTGAACGCGACATCCGGTCTCCTGCGCGAGCTCGACGATGGTCCGAATTGCGCTCACCTCAGCTTCGGCCGGCCTGGAGTCAATGAATTCATCTGCTGAGGGCCCTGTCGGCTGCATCAGCAAGGCCGGGTCCTCGGCGTGCACCAGAAGGATGGAGTCGAGCTCGGCGATTCGCTTCATCCCTTCGCGCAACGTCTTCTCATCCGACGCTGGAAACTCGTCGATGCCGCTCGGACACATGAACGCCTTGAAGCCCATCGCGCCGCGCGCGACCATCGGCGCAAGCTGGTCGAGGTTGCCTGGGATCAGGCCACCCCACAGGCCAAAGTCGACCTTCG
>DASZJK010000405.1:0-2542 GCA_035948155.1 Candidatus Dormiibacterota bacterium | reverse complement strand
CGCTCGCGAAAGATCGCGTCGGCCTCTGGAGTCGTCGGCCCGTTCGCCCCCTCGACGATGAGCGTTGCCTTCACGTCGCGCGCGTTGCGCGACGTGAGCTGGTTGCCGATCGCCGCGGGCACGAGCAGGTCGCAATCGAGCGTCAGCAGGTCTGAGTTGCTGACCTCCTGTGCACCCGGAAAACCACGGAGCGTCTTCTCGCGGGCGCGATATTCGAGCAATCGCTTGATCGACAGGCCGAGCGGGTTGTAGACGCCGCCGTAGTCCTCGGACACCGCGACGATCGTGCAGCCCGCCTCTTCCAGCAGCTTGGCGCTGATGCTGCCGACGTTGCCGAACCCCTGCACCGCGACCTTCGTCTGGTGCGCAGCGCGGCCGAGGTGCTCGAGCGCGGCGACGGCGCAGATCGTCACTCCGCGGCCCGTCGCCTCGATGCGTCCCGCCGATCCACCCACCTCCAGCGGCTTGCCCGTCACCGACGCGGGCGCCGAGTAGCCGAGCTGCATCGAAAGCGTGTCCATGATCCAGGCCATCGTCTGGCCGTCGGTGTTCACGTCGGGTGCGGGGATGTCGCGGTCCGCGCCGATCAGGATCGAGATCTCTGTCGCGAAACGCCGCGTCATGTGCTCGAGCTCGTTCAACGACAGCTCGCGCGGGTTGACGATGATGCCGCCCTTGGCCCCGCCGAACGGGATGTTGACGACCGCGCACTTCCACGTCATCCACATCGCGAGCGCCTTGACCTCGTTCAAAGAGACGTCGGGGTGGTAGCGAATGCCACCCTTGGCGGGACCGCGGTTGATGTTGTGTTGCACGCGGTAGCCGGTGAAGACTCGGGTGTGCCCGTTGTCGAGCTTGACCGGGAAGTGGCAGGTGAACTCTCGCTGCACCTCTCGGAGCACCTCGCGAAGCCAGGGCTCGAGCTTGATCAGCTCGGCGGCCTCGTCGAACTGCGCCTGGGCTGTGCGCCATTCGTCCGCCTCGACCACCTGACGGAGTTCGGTCGCGCTCACAGGGGGGCCCTCACATCAGGACTGATGATCGCGGATATTCCGCGTCCGGATCGCAGATTACGTTGATGCACGCGGGCAACCCCGATTCGAAAGCCCGCTCGAGTGCAGGCCGGATTTCTTCGGGTTGCTCGACCATCTCTCCATAGCCACCGAGGGCCTCCACGACCCCGTCGTAGCGGGTCCGGCTGCCCAGGTCTGCGGCGATGCTCGTCCCGAGCATGCTCAGCATCGGGTGCTTCTCCAGCGCCCAGATCCCGTTGTTGCCCACCACGCAAACGACCTGGATGCCGTGCCGGACCATCGTGTCGAACTCCATCGCCGCGAAGCCGAACGCCCCATCACCGGACAGAAGGATGACCTGGCGGTCCGGGCGCGCCAGCTTGGCCGCGATCGCGTAACCCGGCCCCGATCCGAGGCATCCGAACGGTCCCGGGTCGATCCAGAGGCCCGGCTGATCGCGCTCGATCAGACGGCCCGCGAACGAGACGAAGTCGCCGCCGTCCCCGACGATGATCGCGTCGCGCTCCGCGAAACGTTCGACCTCGGCGATGAGCCGTGCCGGATGCACCGGCGAGCCGCCGATGCTCTTCATGGCCTCGTCCTTCCCGCGGCCTTCGGCTTCAGCCTCGCGCAGCTTCGCCACCCACGCGTCGCTTCGCGGCGCACCCGAGACCGCGCTCGCCAGCTCGCGCAGCGCCGCCTTCACGTCGCCGTAGATGCCGGCCTCCGCCGGCCGGTGCTTCCGGTGGTCGTCGACGTCGATGTAGATCAGCCTCGAGTCCTCGCCAAAGACCGGCGCCTGGCCGAAGTTGAGTCGAAAATCGAGCTGCGCGCCGATCAGGACCACGAGGTCGGCTTCGCGCAGAGCCAGGCCGCGGGCTCGGGAGAAGAAGAGAGGATGGTGCGGCGGGAGCGTTCCACGCGCCATTCCGTTGACGGTGAGCGGGACATTGGCGACCTCGACCAGATCGCGCAGCTCGTTCTCGGCGTGGGCCCACCACACGCCGCCACCGGCGACGATCACAGGCCGCTCCGATTCGCGGAGCAACCGCGCGGCGCGGTGCACGAGCTCGGGGTCTGGGGGCGGCCCCGGGTCGACGGTCAGGTGCTCGGTCGCTTCTGGAAGATCCGCGGCGCCGAAGAAGACGTCGATCGGGACGTCCATGAACACCGGACCGGTGCGCCGGCTCAACGCGGTGCGCAACGACTCGGCGGTCGACGCGTACGCGTCCTCGGCCGACCCGAGCGTCATCGCGTGCTTGGTGAGGCTGCGGACGACCTCGAGGTGGTCCATCTCCTGGAGCGAGCCCATTCCCCAGCGGGCCACCGGCGCGCGTCCGCCGATGACGAGCATCGGGCTGTCGTTGCTCTTCGCCTGCGCGAGTGCGGTGGTCGCGTTGGTCACGCCCGGCCCGGCGGTGACCGCGGCCACGCCGCACTCGCGCGTCACCTTGGCCCAGCCCTCGGCGGCGAACGCGGCCGACTGCTCGTGCCGGAAATCGACCACGCGGATGCCGTGCTCCACCGCG
>DASZJK010000404.1:0-8439 GCA_035948155.1 Candidatus Dormiibacterota bacterium | reverse complement strand
GTCACCACCACCGGCGCATCGGCCTACGACCGCGCCGCGACGATCAAAAAGGTGCTCGACCCACAAGCGATGGCCAGAGACTTCTCGATGCCCGGCCACACATTCCCGCTCAGGGCAGCCGAGGGCGGCACCCTCACGCGCGCCGGCCAGACCGAGGCGGCGGTCGACCTGGCGACGCTTGCCGGTCTTTATCCAGCCGGGGTGATCACTGAGCTCATGAAGCCCGACGGCACCATGGCTCGCATGCCAGACATCGAGGAGTTCGCCCGGCAGCACGACATCAAGATCCTCACGGTCGAGCAGCTCATCGCTTACCGGCGGAGGAACGAGAAGCTCGTCGCCAGACGAGTTGAGGCCGTGATCCCCATCGGCGAACCCGAAAAGCTATGGCGGCTGTATGTGTACGAGGACATCCTCAGGAAAGAAAACCACCTGGCCATCGTGCTCGGGCAGATCGACAAAGAACAACCCACCCTGTTAAGGGCGCACTCCGAGTGCCTCACCGGCGACATCTTCGGCAGCCTCCGCTGCGACTGCGGAGCACAGCTGAAGGCGGCCCAGCAGATGATCGCCGACGAGGGCCGCGGCGTGATCCTCTACATCCGCCACCAGGAGGGAAGAGGCATCGGCCTTCTCGACAAGCTGCACGCCTACAACCTCCAGGACGAAGGCATGGACACCGTCGAGGCCAACGAAGCACTCGGCCATCCGCCCGACAAGCGCGACTACGGCATCGGCAGCCAGATCCTCTACGACCTCGGCGTCAGGAAGATAAAGCTGCTGACCAACAACCCCAAGAAGATCTACGGCCTCGAGGGCTTCGGCCTCGAGGTGGTCGAGAGGATTCCGATAAGGATCGAGTCCAACCCGCACAACGAGCGGTATCTGAAAACCAAGAAAGACAAGCTCGGCCACCTTCTGTAACGAGGTGGGTGAGAAGGGCGCCACTCCCGACGTCGACGGCGCGGACCTCAACATCGCGATCGTCGTCGCCAGGTTCAATGAGGACGTCACGAGACGGCTGCTCAGGGGCGCCCGGGAAGCGCTGGAGCAGCACGGCGCCGGCGAGCCCGACGTTTACTGGGTCCCGGGCTCGCTCGAGCTTCCCGTCACCGCGCTCGCCCTCGCCGAAAAAGGTGGCCACGACGCGATCGTGTGCCTCGGAGCGGTCATCCGCGGGGAGACGTTCCACTTCGAGGTCGTCGCCATGCAGGCCGCGCAGGGGTTGATGCAGGTGCAGCTCGACACCGGCGTGCCCATCGCGTTCGGCGTGCTCACGACCGAGGACAAGGACCAGGCCCTCGCCAGAAGCGGACCCAAGAACAACAAGGGCGCCGAGGCCGCCGAGGCCGCCATCGAGATGGCGAATCTACTCCGAGAGATTCAGGGCTAGGGGCTAGCTCACAACCGACAGCGCGACCACGGAACGACCCGCCGGCGCCACCACGAATCCGTCTGTCGCCGCGGGCGTGGAAAAGTGCTCAGCCGCACCGATCGACGTCGCAAAACGAACCGCGCCCGAAGAAAGATCCAGCGCAAACAGCGTGCCCGACGACGGCTCGATCGCCCAAACCGCACCCGCAGAGACGATCGGCGACCCGAGAGACGGATGCGGCGCGCGCCACATGACCGACACAGACGACGAAGAGACGTTCAGAGCGTAGAGGCCATCGACGCAAGGCACGAACACGACGGAGTCGGCCCACGACGTGCCTCCCCAAGCGCCCGAACACACGTGGCGGCTCGCGAGCGACCCACCGACTCCTCCCAGAGAGCCGGCTCGCAGCACGTACGCCACACCTTCCTTGCCGATCGACACCACGAGCCCCGAGGAAAGCAGCGCTGCGCCCACCGATCCCAGGTCCGTATCCGAGGCGTTCAGGGCAGCCCAGTTCGAGGGGGCGAAATACGACCGCACAGAAGAAAGGTCAGCTGACAGCTGCAGCACCGAGTCGCTGTATCCAAACGTCGAAGCCGACGACGTGGCGTTGCCGGTGACCGCGTACACGCTGCCGTCGGAGCCAACAGAGACACCCGCGGAAGACCAGATCCCCGCGCCCCGCGGCGTTGGCACCAGGTACGCGACCGCGGCAGCGCCGTCGAGGGAGATTCCGACGACGTACCCGTGGTACGCGCCGCAGTCGCCGTAGAGCCCACCCAGCGGCACGTACACGTACCCCGAGCCGATCGCCAGCGCGCCTCGCTGCTGCTGGACCGATGGCACAGACCCGACGGGGTCGACCGGACGCTGCCACGACAAAGAGCCGTCGGCCAGGCTCATGGCGAACAGCATGTGATGGAAACCGCTCAGGAACGCAACAACGTACAACCGGTTGGAAGATTCGTCCGCCGCGGGCGTGCCCGTGATCCCCGTCACCGGCCCGATGTCCCCACAGGGCAATGAGGATGCGGACACAGGGTCGCCCAGGTGCGTCTTCCAAACCACGTCACCCGTGAACAGGTCAAGCGAGTACACCGTGTTGTTTTCGGTCGCCACGATCACGTGCCCGTTGACGATGAGCGGCGACGCGTAGACGTCACCGTCAAAGCCAACCCGCCACGCCACAGTCGGCGTTCCCAGCGCCGGTTCGGCAGGCCCAAGGCCCGACCGACCACCGTCGCGATGGTATTCCGTCCACTCCGCGGAGATCGGCGGCGACGGCGACGGCGTCACGGAAAGACGTGACGAAGACGACGATCGACCGCCGCCCGAAGAACAAGCGGCCATCACAACGAGAAGGGCGATGAGGAGGGCTGGGAGTCTCAGAGTCCCCAGGCGAACTTGCGCGATGGCCGAAGCCGGGCGCGTTCGGGCGCGATCAGCTCAACAAAGCCCTGCATGGCGACCCCGCGTCGCGGTCCCATCGCGTCCACCACCATCGCGGCGCGGGATTCGTGGGAAAGGTTGCGAAGCTTCACCCCGTCGACGTCGAAGTCGAGCGACCCATCGTCGTTCATCGTGTACATCACCGGCACCACGTGCGGCCATCCCGATTGACCAACCGAAGCGAGTCGCGCGATGCGCTGCGAGCGGAGGAACTCGAGCTCCGCGGCGGAGAACACGAAGCACATCCTAGACTCAACCATTCACATGGCAACAACAACAGAGAGCGCTGCGGCAGGGAAATCGATCGCCGGCTACACGATCACCCGCCGCGAGCCGCTCGAGCGGCTCGAAGGCGCGTACCTCGAGCTGACCCACGAGCGCACCGGCGCAAGACACATCCACATCGAGTGCCCCGACGACAACAACGGCTTCGCCGTTTTCTTTCCCACCGCGCCGACCGATTCGACCGGCGTCGCCCACATCCTCGAGCACGTCGTCCTGGCCGGCTCGCGGCGCTACCCCGTCCACGACCCGTTCTTCAGCATGACCCGCAGGTCGCTCGCGACCTTCATGAACGCACTGACGGGCTCCGACTGGACGATGTACCTCTTCAGCACTCGGAACGCCAAGGACTATCGCAACCTCCTGGACGTCTACCTCGACGCCACGTTCTTTCCCAAGCTCGCCGAGGACTCGTTCAAGCAGGAGGGCGTCCGCTTCGAGTACGAGGATCCGACCGACCCGAACAGCGGGCTGAGATACAAGGGGGTCGTCTTCAACGAGATGAAGGGCGCGCTCGCCACACCCGGCTCCGCGGTCTCGAAAGCAATCGGCAAGACGCTCTTCCCCGGGCTGCCCTACGCGCACATCTCGGGAGGCGACCCACAGGACATTCCGAACCTGACCTGGGAGAACCTCAAGAGGTTCCACGCGCGCCACTACCACCCCAGCAATGCGCGCTTCTACACCTACGGCAACCAGCCCCTGGAAAAAACGCTTCACACCATCGAAGACAACGCCCTCAGCAAATTCGACCGCATCACGCCTGATCGACAGATCCCGGACGTCAAACGCTTCGCCAAACCGACAAGCGGAGTCGGGGCCTTTCCCGCGCCCTCAGGCGACACCGATACCAAGCTTGCGGAGGCGCTCACAGCGTGGGTCACGATCCCAACCGCGAGCTCCTTCCGCCTCCTCGCGATGAAGGTGCTGGCCGAGGTCCTTCTGGGCAACGCCGGGTCGCCCCTGCGCAAGGCGCTCATCGACTCCGGCCTTGGCAGCGCGCTGGCCGACGGAAGCGGGTTCCACGATGACTACAAGGAGTCCGTGTTCGGCGCGGGCCTGAAGGGCATCGTCAAGGAAGACGCCGAGAAGGTCCAGGACGTCGTCCTCCAGACGCTCGAAAGAATCGCGGAGGGGGGCCTCGACGAATCCCAGGTCGACGCCGCCATCCACCATCTCGAGTTCGAGAAGCGAGAGAAGTCCAACGCCGGATTTCCGTATGCGCTGCGCGTGCTGTTCACGCTGCACCCGGCTTACCTCTACGAGGGCGATCCACTGAAAGCGCTCGAGTTCGACAACGACCTCGAGCACCTTCAGAAGGCGCGGCAGGAGGGTCGCTTCTTCGAGAACCTCATCCGCGCCGAGCTGCTCGACAACCCGCATCGCGCGCTCGTCACTGTCGTTCCCGACCCGGACATGGAAGACCGCCAGCGGAAGCAGGAGCTCGACCGCCTGGCGCAGATCGAAAAGCAGCTGACCGACGAGGACCGAAACCGAATCCTCGAGGACGCGCTGCGATTGAAGCAGGAGCAGGACGCCAGGCAGGACCTGTCCATACTTCCGACGCTCGAGCTGGATGACATCCCGATGAAGTTCGAAGACGTGCCGAGTCGCGACGCCGTCGCCGCCCAGGCGGTCGTCGAGTTCTATCCCCAGCCCACAAACGGCATCACCTACCTCGACCTGCGCGCCGACTTCCGCGACCTGACCCAGGAGCAAAAAGACCTGCTGCCCCTCTTCGGCCGCGTCCTGACCCAGAGCGGCGCCGCGGGCCAGGACTACGCGGAGATCGCCAGCCGCATCGCGTCCCACACGGGCGGGGTCGGCGCCGCAGCGCAGGTCCAGTCGCTCGCGGCCCAGGAGGACTACATCGAGTCGTTCGTGCTGAGCGGTAAGGCGCTCGACCGCAACGCGCAGCCTTTCATCGAGCTGCTCACCGACCTGACGGCTCGGCTCGAGATCGAGCCCAGGAGATTGAAGGAGACCATCGCCGAGATCGCGACGCGCCTCGAGAGCTCGCTCGCGAGCCTCGGATTCTCGTTTGCCCTGCTGCGCGCGCACGCCAAGATCAGCTCCGAAGGAGCTCTCAACGACCGCCTCCAGGGCATCGGCATGCTGCATACGATGCGGCGCCTCGCCAGGCTCGACCAAACCCAGCTTGGCGGCGTGATCGACGCGCTGAACGGCATCCGCCACGACCTCTTCCGCACCGGGGCGCTGCGCATCATCGTCACCTGCGAGGAGTCGATGATCGGCCGCCTCGGGGAGCTCATCACCGGCCTGGTCGCGGCGCTGCCGCAGGACGGAGCGCTCAAGGAAGGCCCGAGGCCGCCGGCCGAACCGAATGCGCCCGAGGCTCGGACGGCGCCGGTGCCCGTCGCGTTCAACGTGCGGTTCTTCAAGACGGTCCGGTACACGCATGCGGACGCGCCGGCGCTTCTCGTGCTGGCCAACTACCTGCGCGACACTTTCCTGCACCGCGAGCTGCGCGAGAAGGGTGGCGCGTATGGCGGATTCGCCTCCGCCGGCATCGTCAGCGGCACGTTCTACCTGGGCTCCTACCGCGACCCCAACATCATCCGCACCTACGACGTCTTCGACCACGCGGTTATATGGGTTACCGAGCATGACATCGAAGCCGATTCGCTCAAGGAGGCGATCCTCGGTGCATCCGGCGACGTCGACCCGCTGGAGTCGCCAGACATCAAAGGAAGGCGGGAGGCGACCAACCGCGCCACCGGCCTCACGCGGGAAGCCCGCGAGCGTTTCAAGCAGCGGCTGCTCCAGGTCACGGCCGACGACCTCCGGCGCGTGACCAGGACGTACCTGGTGGGCGCGCGCGGGGTTCAGTCGACCGTCGCCGGACCGGACCTCGTGGAGGCCGCCCGCAAGGAAAACCCACGGCTCTTCGAGGTCGTCGCCCCGCTCTAGACTGACCGCCAGATGAACAACATCTGGCGTCATCCGTACTTCTGGCCCGGCGTCCTGATCGTCGTCGGCGTCTACTTCCTGCTCTACAACCTCGGCGTGCTGTGGTGGCTTCGCGGCGACATCTTCTGGCCGCTGGTCCTCATCGCGATCGGAGCCTGGCTCATCCTCCGTCGCGCCCGTCCCTGACGCAGATGCAGCCCCGATACCGCACCTTCTTCTGGCCTGCTGTCCTGATTCTCGCGGGGATCGTGGCCCTGCTTGTCAACACGGGTGCGATCCCGCTGGACCGGCTGATCCTCCTCGTCAACCTCTGGCCGGTGATCCTGATCGTGGTCGGCCTGGAAGTCATAGCGCGCCGAGGCCTGCACGGGGCGATGGCCGAGCTGGCCGCGGCCGTGATCGTTCTGCTAGCGGTCGGTGGAGCGGTTGGGTACCTCGCGGTCAACCCGTCGCCGCTCGCCACGCAGAAAGAGGACGTAAAGGCATCGCTCGGCGAGCTCAAGGAGGCCTCGCTCGAGGTGGCGGCGGGATCCGCGACGATCAACGTCTCAGGCAGCTCAGATCTCGGCTCTGATCTCTATCAGGCGCACATCGAATACCCAGGCACGAAACCGGACATCAGGCTCGACCGCTCGAACGGCGCGCTATTGATCGCGCAGCACACGAACTATCCGTTCGGCATCCAGACCGGGCGTTTCACCCTGACCATCGCGCTCAACGCTGCGATCCCCTGGGCGATCATCGAGAACACCGGAGCGTCTCACGACACGATCAACATTCCGGAGATCAAGGTTTCTCGCATTCAGCTCAACGTCGGCGCAGCTGAGGAAGACATCTCGCTGGGGCCGGTCACAGGCACCGTTCCGGTCGAGATCAACGGGGGCGCGCTGACGGTGCACATCCACCGGGACAGCGGCGCTGAGGCGTCAGTCTCGGTGTCTGGCGGCGCCGTCAGCCTCGACGCCGATGGCCACGTCTCCCACGGGGTGGGTGACCTCAGCTATCAGTCGAGTGGCTGGACCGGCTACTCGAGCGGATATCACATAACCGTCAGCGGCGGCGCGTGCACCGTCACCCTGGATCGGATCGGGTCAGACTAACCGCGCGTCGAGCGCGTCGACGCGCGCACGGTAAAGCGACTCGGTTGCGGGCGTGATCGCCCGGCGCAGACCTATAGCTGCGACCCCGAGAAGGCCTTCGACCTCAGGGTCTTCCGCGCGTGCCGCGCGCAGGACGTGGACCAGCGCCGCCGCCCGCTCGGCGCCAGACAGGAGCTCGTCCTGGTCCGCACGAAGCTGCGCGAGCTCGCGGGCCTCGCGACGGAGACGCGAGGCCAGAGCGGTCATCTCCTCGCCGCCTCGCTCCTCGCATCGCTGCGCGCCGGCCTCGGCCGACGCGGCCGCGAGCCGCCCCTCCAGCAGCCTTGAGTCGGCCGCCGGGTTCGCCGCGACCGCCGGACAGAGGCCCACGATCTGCTGAGCTCCCACCGCGACGCCTCGGCGCTCCAGCTCGCCGACGACGTCCGAGGGCGTCGTCTCGTCGACGCGGAACAGGTTCATCGACAGCTGCACGCGCCTGCCCGGAAGCTCGAATGCCAGCGCCTGCACGCCGCGCAGTCCGGCGCCGGACTCGCGCAGCGACCGCGCCAGCGCCCGGGCCGCAGCCAGGTCGACGCCGTGCAGGATCACGTTGAACGCGACCAGCGCCCTCCGCGCGCCGATGCAGGCCGCGCCGGCGGTGGGGTGGAGCTCGCGCCCCAGGTTGAGCTGCGCCCGGCCCGCCCGGATGTCGGCGAGCGTCTTGTGCTCGCCGTGCCCATAGAAGTAGACGGGGACGTGGAGCTCGGACCACACGCGCGCCCCGACCTCGTGCGCGAGCTCTCGGCAGCGCTCCAGCGATGTCTCGCCCAGCGGCACGATCGGCACCACGTCGGCAGCGCCAACCCGGGGATGGACGCCCCGGTGTGTCCCCAGGTCGATACGCTCGACCGCGGCCGCGATCGCACCCATCAGGCCATCGATCAGGCGTTGATGCGCGCCGGCGAGCGACACGACGACGCGGTGGTGGTCGGGATCCGGGTCGGTGTCGAGCACGAACGCGCTCGACCCCCCGGCGCTGATCGCAGCGATGACGTCAGGGCGCCGGCCCTCGGAGAAGTTGGGCACCGATTCGAACAGGTCCACTGAACCAGCTAGCGTAAGTTGCCGTGTCGGGAGAGGTCGCGCTCGTCTACGGCGACGCGCTGATGAAGCACCACCTGTCCGACGAGCACCCGCTGCAGCCGATTCGCGTGCAGCTTGCGGTGGACCTCATCAAATCGACCGGGCTGATCGAGTACGCGCACCTGCTGCCGCCACGCGCGGCGACCGACGAAGAGCTCGAGCTGGTCCACTCACCCG
>DASZJK010000403.1:0-4700 GCA_035948155.1 Candidatus Dormiibacterota bacterium | reverse complement strand
CGGCATCGGCTTCGAAGACGTCGCAGCGGCCCTGCGCACCTTTCCCGGCGCGCATCGCAGGATGGAATTCCTCGGCGTGTTCCAGGGCGCCGCGGTCTACGACGACTACGCGCATCATCCGACCAAGGTGCGCGCGACCATCGAAGCTGCGCGCGAGCTGCGTCACCGGCGCCTGATCGTCGTCTTCCAACCGCACCGCTACTCGCGGCTGAGCGCGCTGATGCACGACTTCGCGCGAGCTTTCACCGGCGCGGATCGCGTCTACATCCTCGATGTCTACAGCGCGGGCGAGGACAACGTTTCAGGAGTCCAGGCATCCGACCTCGCGCACCAGATTCCCAATGGCATCTACGTCGGTGACTTCGTCAGGGCGAGGGAGTCGCTCGAGGAGATCGTCGGCCCGGACGACCTCGTCCTGCTGATGGGCGCCGGCGACATCAAGAAGTTGGGCGATGAGCTGGCGCACAAGGTCTAACCTCGCCTGGCTGCGGGCGCTGCCTGCTGTCAGGCAGGACGAGCCGCTGGCCTCACGTACCTCTTTTGGAATCGGAGGGCCTGCCGAGTTCTTCCTCGAGCTGGCGCGGCCCGACGCGATCGAGAAGGTCATCGACGGGGCGGCGGGACGCGACATCCCGTACCTCCTGCTTGGCGCCGGCACCAACCTGCTCATCGCCGACGGCGGCGTCGAGGGACTTGTGCTGCGTATCGTCAACCGGGACCACGAGGTCGAGGGCACGCGAGTTCGTGCCGCGGCCGGCCTGAAGATGATGCGGCTCGCCCGCATCGTCGCCGATGCCAACCTGCGCGGCTTCGAGTTCGCGATCGGAGTACCAGGTACGGTCGGCGGCGCCGTCTACCAGAACGCGGGCTGCTGGGGCAAGGAGATCCGCGAGGTCCTGGTCGAGGTCGAGGGCTTCGTTCCCGGAGCCGGGCGGAAGAAGTGGAAGCCGGCAGACCTGCACCTGGGATACCGCACCTCAGCGCTGCGCGACGGCGCGCTCAGGGGCGCCCTCGTCGTGTCCGCGACGCTGCAGCTCGAGCGCGGAGATGGGGAAGAGGCGAGGCAGCTGATGGCGAAGCTGACCCGCGAGCGCAACGAGACGCAGCCCATCAAGACCAAGAACTGCGGAAGCGTGTTCAAGAACCCGCCGGGAGATTCCGCGGGACGCCTCGTGCAAGCGGCCGGGCTGAAGGGCGCGCGCGAAGGCAGGGCGGTTGTTTCAGAGCTGCACGGCAACTTCATCGTCAACGAGGGGGGCGCGACCGCCGGCGAGGTGCGCCGATTGATCGAGCGCGTGGTGGCCGAGGTGAAGCGCCGCTTCGGTGCGCAGCTCGAACCCGAGGTCGAGATGGTGGGGCGCTGGTAATGAGGATCGCCGTCCTGAGGGGAGGGAAGTCGGCGGAGCGCGAGGTGTCGCTGCGCTCCGGTGGGCAGGTCGCGAAGGCGCTTGGCGGCCGCGGCCACGAGGTTGAGGAGGTCGACCTCGACGGTCAAACCTGGGACACGCTGCGCGACGGGGGTTTCGATTGCGTGTTCAACGCCCTGCATGGTCGGCTTGGCGAGGACGGAACGGTGCAGGGGATGCTCGAGCTCCTGGGCCTGGCCTACACCGGCTCCGGCGTCCTGGCCTCGGCGCTGTGCATGGACAAGGCGCGCGCGGGCCGGATCCTTGCCGCGATCGGCCTTCATGTCCCCGAGTTCGAGGAGATGGAGATCAAGGAAGGGGTGGCCGCCGACATTGTCGAGCGGCTGGTCGCGCGCTTCGGGACGCCGCTGGTCGTGAAGCCGGTGCGCGAGGGATCGACGATCGGCCTGACCATCGCGCGCGACGCCGACGAGGTGGCGAGCGGTCTCGTCCTGGCAGGACGCTACGACCGGCGGGTGCTGGTCCAGCGGTTCGCCAGGGGCACCGAGGTGACGATCGGCGTGCTTGCCACGCCCGAGCTTCAGATCCTGCCCACGCTCGAGATCGTCAGCGAGAACCCTGTGTACGACTACGACGCGAAGTACACCGCGGGGAAGTCGCACCACATCATCCCCGCGCGAATTCCGGAGTCCGCGCGCGCCTCGGCGTCGGACGCCGCCTCCCGCGCCTTCAGAGAGCTGGGATGCTCGGGCATGGCGCGGGTCGACATCATCGTCGACGGCGCCGGCACGCCGTGGGTCCTGGAGGTCAACACCGTCCCCGGTCTGACGGAGCTGTCGCTGTTGCCCGACGCTGCGCGCGCAGCCGGGATTCCGTTTGACCAGGTGTGCCAGCGGCTGGTCGACCATGCCGTGGGTCGGCACCAACGGCACGTGGGACCCACGGCGATATGAGATTCCGCCGCCGCAGCTCGACGCTGCCCCGCGCACCGTGGCCCAGCCGCCTCGAACGGACCGAGCCGCTGCGCGGACAGCTCTGGACACGCTCGGAGAAATCGTTGCGCGAACCGGATGTTCCCTGGACCCGTCGGGTCATCGCGACGCTTGTCGCCGGCCTCGAGGCGGCGCTCCTCGGTTGGCTCTGGTTTGGCCCGGCGCTGGCCGTGCACACCGTCGATGTCGTGGGCGCGCGGCACCTGAGCGCCGCCCAGGTTGCGGAGGCGGCGGGCGTCCAGGGAAATGGTTCGGTCCTCTCGGTGGACGCCGTCTCCGCGCAGCAGCACCTTCTTGACCAGGTCTGGGTGCGCACCGCGACCGTCCAGCCGCAGTTCCCGGGAACGGTCACGGTGCAGGTCAGCGAGTGGCAGCCCGTGGCGGTCTACCACGCCGGCCCTTCATCGAAGCTTTTTTTGCTGTCGAGCCAGGCGATCGTGCTCGGGCCGACGCCGAGCTCCGCCGGGCTGGTGGTCGTGCAGGGTCCGGCGGGCGCCGACCCGCGTGTGGGTGATCGGGCCATCGACGCGCAGCTGCTGACGGCGCTGATCAACATGCAGCGCGCCATGCCGACGCTGATCGGCCAGGACGCCGCGAGCTTCATCTTCGACTCGTGCGGCGACCTGACGATGGTGGCCAAGCGCGGCTGGAAGGTTTACTTTGGCCGCGTGTTGACGCCCGAGGAGTTCACGGCCTTGCATGACAAGCTGACCGCGCTGAAGGCCATCAACGGAAATGGCAACGTCGACTACTCCTCGGGCGACCTCGATTACGTGAACGTGATGAACCCGGCCGAGCCGGCGGTCGGCTACCGGTCGCGCGAGCCGGCGCCGGCCTCACCCACCGCTGCGCCCTCCCCAAACGCTTGCAAGTAATGGTCATCGCGATTGTTTTCGCGATCAGCTAGGCGCGACTGGCCGGCGCGCATCAATCGCAAAACACCGCCCAGGTCTTCGAGCGCCGTGGGGACGAGCCTGACGCGGGAATCGGCGTCATCGGTCCAGTCGACAGGCACCTCGTGGATCCGAAGACCGGCGCGCTGCGCAAGGACCAGCAGCTCTGTGTCGAAGAACCAGTTGCGATTCTCGACTCGCGGCACGAGCCGGCGAGCCGTGTCGGCCCGCATCGCTTTGAATCCACATTGCGCGTCCTTGAAACTCGCTCCAAGCGCCAGGCGCAGGATCGCGTTGTAACAGCGCGAGAGCAGCTCTCTTTTCATGCCTCTCCGCACCCTTGAGCCCTTCGCGAGCCTGCTGCCGATAGCAACGTCGCTATGCCCACTGATCAATGGCGCGACCAGGGGCAGCAGTGCATCGAGGTCGGTGGACAGGTCGACGTCGGTGTACGCCACGACGTCCGCGTCGCTGATGAGCCAGGTTGCCGCCAGAGCCCTGCCTCGACCCTTGTCGCTGATCTTCACATAGCGAATTCCGGGCACAGTCGCCGCGAGCCTTCTGCCGATCTTCTCCATTTCATCGATGCTCGCGTTGTCGGCGACCGTGACAGTTGCGTGGAACGGAAAGCGGGCGTCGAGGTAGGCGCGAAGGCGCCGGACGCTGCGTTCGAGATCGCTTTCCTCGTTGTAGACCGGGATGACAATCTCAACAGTCGCCTCCCGGACCACCGCGAGTGCTGCCCGTTCCACGACAAGCACGATGGGCTCGATTGCTGGGCCGGCACTCCAAGGTCGCTGAGAGGTTGCTTGGAGCTAATCCGGCCCTCGCGCGACTTCGAAGCTAGGAGTCGGAGCCACAGTTACCACCTCGCCGTCATCGAGCCTGATCAGCTGCCAGCCACCCTCGTGCACCTTCCAGTGATGCCGGTGACACAGCAGCACCTGGTTCTCGATCGCGCCTTCGCCGCCGTGCATCCAGTGCACCACGTGATGTCCGTCACACGAAGACGCCGGCCGCTCGCATCCCGGCCACCTGCAGTGCCGGTCTCGTGCCACCAGGGCTCGGCGGCGCGGACCCTTGATGGTCCGCTCCGACCGACCCACGTCGATCACGACGGAGTCCTGGAGCAGCACCCGGCTGAGACTGCAGTCGCACGCCCACCGCTCGACTGTCTTCGAGGAGATAGGTAGCGAGAACTCGCTCTCGGCGCCGGGCGCGCCCACCAGACCGAGCAGTGTGTCGACCGATGCAGTGACCTGCATCGAGATCTTCTGTCTGGTCGCCGCCAGCTCGACGACAGCGTCGCCAAGTCTTTGCGGCCGGGTGCGGTAGTCGTCCTTGCCCATCGGTTTCGCCAGCGGTTCCAGTGCGCTGCGCAGCTGCGCTCCACCGACCGGATCGAGCATTCCGACCAGATAGAAGGACCCATCGTCCTGCCGGTTCAT
>DASZJK010000402.1:0-10804 GCA_035948155.1 Candidatus Dormiibacterota bacterium | reverse complement strand
TATCTCCGGCCTGTATCCTTGACGGGTTGTGCGAATAGTCGTCAAGGATCCTGAGGAGTTCGAGCAGGCTCTGCGCGAGTTCCGCCGCAAGGTGCAGGAACAGGGACTCGTGCGCGAGATGCGACGGCGTTCGCACTACGTTCCACCGGCCGAGGCGCGGAAGATCAAGAGCCTTCGCGCGCGCCGGCGCCGGACCCGCTAAGCCGCCCGGTATAATCGCCGGGTTCGGTGATCATGGCGGAGGGGAGACACCCGTTCCCTTTCCGAACACGGAAGTTAAGCCCTCCAGCGCCGATGGTACTGCCGGGGTAACCCGGCGGGAGAGTAGGTCGTTGCCGAGCACTTTTTTTGAGTCCCGCTTTCCCGATTGGAAATGCGGGACTCGAATTTTCTAGCGGTGCGCCCTGCGCGCGCCCGGCGGAGTCCCGCGAGCTAAGTAGCGCGCCCGACTCGAACTTCTAGCCCAGCGCGACCTCGGGCTCGACGACGCTCTCCGCCCGCAGCCTGGGCAGCAGGACGTAGCACCGGATTCCGAGGAGCACGAGCAATCCGACCAGCGACGCCAGCACGTCCAGCACCACCTGCCCGACGTGAGCGTGGAACAGCACGATGAGCCCAGCCTCGGCCACGACTCCAAGCCCCAAGATCGGCATGAAAACGCGGTCGTGCACCGCCATGAAGAACTGCACGAGCAGGTTGTTCAGCGCCAGCGCGAGGCCGATCAGTCCCACCGGAAAGACCAGCGGGACCGCGTCGCGGAAGCTTGGGCCGAACAGGACGCCCACGACCAGCCCCGGCGCGACGGCAAACACGAGCAGGGCGCATGCTCCGAGGGTGGTCAGGATCCCCGCGGATGACAGCAGGATCCGTCCGGGATTCTGTTCCCTCGCGATCGCCTCGACCACGCGCGGGAAGAGGACCTGGCTGACGCTGAGGGTCAGGAAATAGAGGATCGTGCCGATCTTGTTCAGCCCGCCGTAGATCCCCGCGTCGTGGTCGCTCAGGTAGTGCTTCGCGAGGATGACGTCCTGGTTGTAGAGGATCAGCACGCCGATGATCCCGACCGAGGCGGTCAGCGAGAAGTTGGCCATCACCCGCAGGTAGACGCGTCGCTGTCCGCGGCGGAAGTGGTCGCGCAGCGACCACAGACCGAGGAAGAAGACAAACACGAGGCCGACGAACACCGCGGCCATCGCGCCGGACACCGCGTAACCCGCCTTCAGCAGCAGGAACACCACAGTCGTGCGGACGACCAGCTCCACTGACAGGTTCAGGGAGAGCGATGTGAAGCGCTGCAGGCCCTGGAGGATCCCGCGCGGGATCGCCACCTGCCAGATGAGCGCGATCGAGAATCCGAGGATGAGGATCGGGATCGTCGAGCCGACGTGCGCGTAGATGGCGATAGGTCGCGCGAATACCGTCGTCAGCAGGATGAAGAAGAGACACGGAATCGCGATCAACCTCACCGTGCGCGCAAGCAGCGACCGCACGCCCGGGTCGCCGCGCGCGTTGAGCATCGCGGTGTAACGGGCCAGGACGACGACGAGGATGAGGGCCGGGCCGGTGCCCACCGCGTAGACCGCGATCAGGAACGCGACCTGGCTGTAGACCTCCGGACCGAGGACGCGACCGGCGATCGCGTGGTAGACGAATCCGCCGACTCCGGCCACGAGCCCGCCGAAAAAGAGGATCAGGTTCTGGCGGACGAGCCGGTTTTGCTGGACCTGGGCCAGCAGCTGGCCGAGATCCAGTCGCCGCACGTCGGGGGATTGTAGAGGGCCTGTCCGGGATAATTCTTGGCCAATGCCGGATCCGAGCAAGCCCCTGGTCACAGCGCTCGTCGTGAGTCGCAACTCGAAAGACGAGCTGCTGCAGTGCCTCAAGGCGTTCTTCGCCAGCGCGGACGTGCCCGTCGATGCGGTGGTCGTCGACAACGACTCGTTCGACGGTTCGCCCGCGGCTGTCACGGATGAGTTTCCCCAGGCGACGGTGCTCGTGCAGGCGAAGAACCTCGGCTACGGTCGCGCGGCCAACGTCGGTCTGGAACGATGCCAGGGCCGGTTCGTCCTGCTTCTCGGCCCCGACGTCGTCGTCGACCCGCAGTGCGTCGGCCGCCTGGCCGATCTATTGCTTACGCGGCCGGACGCGGGGGCGGTCGGACCGCGGCTCACGCTTCGGGGCGAACGCCTCGACCCCGACGCGCGCCGCGCGTTTCCGATCCCGAGCACGCTCTTCTATCAGACCGTCGGGCTGAGCAAGCTTTTCCCGAAGAGCGCGAGGTTCGGCCGCCACAACATGGGGCACGTGAGCGAGTCGGAGGTCCACGAGATGGACGCGGGCACCGCCGCGTGTCTGATGCTTCGCCGGTCCGCGCTCGAGCGCGTCGGTTTCTTCGACCCGCGGTACTTCATGTTCGGTGAGGACCTCGATCTCTGCTACCGGCTGAAGCTCGGGGGCTGGAAGATCTTCTACCTCCCGACCGCAAGCGCGCGACGCAACGTCCAGCCCGCGCCGCCGGGGCGCGAGCGCCAGGTGTCGTTGGAGCGACACCGGGCGATGTGGACCTACCACTTCAAGCACCATTCGGAAGACCAATCGGCATTCGGGAACGGCCTCGTCTGGGCGCAGATCTGGGGACGCTATGTCGCGGAGCAGGTACGCCACACGCTCGGCCGCGGACGTCGAGAGGCTACGTAGTCATGTATCACCAGATCTCCCGCAACAAGCGCAACAGCATCATCGTCATCGCCGGCTTCCTGCTCGTGTGGCTCGCGGTAGGCGCCATCGTCGGCCTGATCGCGTGGGGTGGGAGCGGCGCGATCGTGGGAGCGATCATCCTCGGGGTCCTCGGCGTGGGCGCCGCGCTGTACGCCTACTACCTCGGCTCCGCCACCGTGCTCGCCGCGATGGGCGCGCAGGAGGCGAATCCGCAGCAGTACCAACAGCTCTACAACGTCGTCCAGGCGCTCGCGATCGGTGACGGCCTTCCGCTGCCGAAGGTCTACGTCATCAATGACCCGAGCCCCAACGCTTTCGCGACCGGCCGGGACCCCAACCACGCCGCGGTCACGGTGACGACCGGGCTCCTCGAGATGATGAACAGGGAAGAGCTCCAGGGCGTGCTCGCGCACGAGATGAGCCACATCAAGAACTTCGACGTCCGGCTGCTGCTGGTTGTGACCACCATGATCGGGTTGGCCGCGATCATCGCCGGCGTCTTCTGGAACAGCGTGGGCCGGATGCGCTTCGGCGGACGGAACAGCGGTCAGGCCATGCTGGTGATATTCGCCATCGGCGTCCTTTTCACGATCGTCGCCGTCCTCGTGGGACCGCTCATGCAGCTCGCGCTTTCGCGACAGCGAGAGTCTCTCGCGGACGTCAGCGGGGTCGAGCTCACGCGCAACCCACAGGGACTGATCTCGGCGCTGCAGAAGATCGCCCAGAACGACAAGCCGCCTGAGCGTTTCAACAACGCTGTGGCCGCGATGATGATCGACAACCCCGAAGAGCACCACGGCAGCTTCTTCAGCAAGCTCTTCGACACGCACCCGCCGATCGCGGAACGCATCGCAGCTCTGCAGAGGATCGCCGGCGTCCAGCAGACCTGATGTCCTGACGCCGTTCCTGGCGACGGCTCTTCACGTCCGCCGCACCGAGCTGCGCCGCACGTTGCAGGTCGCGGGCTTTGCCATCGTCCTTGGATGGGCCCTTTACACAGCCTTCAGCGCGTCGCAGTCGATCTTTCTCAACAAGGCCGGGCCCCACGCCTACCCGCTCTTCTTCATCGTCCTGGCGCTGAGCGTCTGGCCGATGACGGCGCTGCAGGGAGCGCTGACACGGCGCTTTGGACTCGGTCGAGCGTTTCGTGTCGTGCTCGCGGCGAACGTGGTTGCGGCGATAGCCGTGTTCGCCGCCTACACGGTTCACGAAGACGCCGTGGTCGCGTTCGCGGCCTACGTCGTCTACTCGGTCGCCTTCGAGCTGGTGATGCTCAACTTCTGGACGTTTGTCACGCAGCACTTCAACGTGCTCGAGGGCAAGCGGATATTCCCGGTCATCGCGGCTGGATCGAGCATCGGCTACATCCTGTCGGGCGTTACCACGACGTTGGTCGCCATCTTCGCGACAGAGCCGCTGATGTTCGTGTGGGCATTCGGCTGCCTCGCGGCGATCGTGATGTCGATCAGCCTCGAGAGGACGATGTTCCGGCCCGCCTTTGTCGACGACGCGGACCAGTTCCTTGTCGAGCACAACTTCGAGCGCAAACAGCACGGCGCGGTGGCCGTTCTCCGGCGCGCCATCCAGTACGTGACGGGAAGCAGGCTCGTCCTGTCGCTGGTGCTGCTCGCGCTCGTGCTGCAGGTCGCGAGCCGCCTGGGTGATTACCTCGTCGCCGTCCTGTTCGTGTCAGCGACACACAACAACCTGCAGGCGCTGACGATCCTGATCGGCAACGCGTGGCTGGCCACCTACGTCGTGCAACTGGTGGTGAGCCTCGCCGTGACGCCGTGGGTGCTGCAGCGACTGGGCGTGAAGAACGCCATCCTGGTCCTGCCCCTCTTCACGCTGGTCGGATTCGCCGCGGTCGCCCTCAACCCGGTGCTTGGCACGGCGCTGTTCCTGTTCATCGTCCGGAACGGCCTGCAGACCGGCCTTGACGACCCGTCGCAGAACGTGCTCGGCGGCGCGCTCCCGGCTCAGGTGGTGCCGAAGCTGCGCTTCCTTCTCGAGAATCTCGTGCTGCCCGGCGCCGCGGTCATCAGCGGCCTCGGCCTGCTCATCGTCCAGCGCGCCGGCGCGGCCACGGTGGAGGCGCTCGCACTGCTGGGGATCGCGATGGCCGTGCTCTTCGCGCTCGCGGCGTGGCGGGTCCGGGCGCATTACCTCGAGGCCATCTACGCGCGCCTGCGGACGCACGCCCTCAACCTGAGCGACTTTCAACAGGCGCTCGGCCGACCCACACCGGAGGAGGTCGCGGAGCTGCAGGGTTTTGTCAGGGGACCGGACGACCGGACGCGTGAGTTTGCGGCCGCGGCGCTGGCCAGGTCGGCGCCCGAGACCTTCGCGGGCATGCTGCCCGAGCTGTTCGATTCGCCAGACGCAGTCCTTCGACGCCTCGCCTTCCAGATGGCGGCGCCGGACGTCATCGCGCTCGACTACTTCGAGGCGTCCCGCAAGGACGAGGACGGATCGGTTCGGGCGGCGGCGGCGATCGCGGGCCTGTCGCGGCGCGAGCGCTGGGAGGGATCCGACGAGGTGCTGGGCGCGCTTGGCGATTCGCCCGAACCTCGCGACCGCGCGGCTGCGGTGTGGGCGGCTCCGTACACCGGGGACGGGCCGAAGATCGTCGCCGCGATGGGCGATCCGGAGCGAGGGGTGCGGCTGGAGGCCATCCGCAGCTTTGCACGCATGAAAGGCCAGGTCGAGGGGGTGGCGGAGGCGCTGATCGGGTGCATGCGCGACGAGGACGTCGAGGTGCGGCGCGAGGCCCTGCGGCAGGCGATCCGCTGGTCGCCTCCCGAAGGTGCGCGGCAAGCTTTTGCGGAGGCCCTTGCCGCGGGGCTGGCCAGCGGCGACCGCGACGTGCGCAGGCTGGCGGCCGAGGCCATGGCGGCGCAGGCGCCCGAGGCGTTGACCCTGACCCTGCCGCTCTTGCTCACGCGAGACGAGACGGCAGCGGCGGCGATCGAGGCGCTCATGCGAAGCGGACGTCCCGACCTTTTCCAGCACGCAAGGGCGCACCTTGAATCGCAGCTTGCGAACGCGGTGCAGCTCGCGGGGCTGTCTGCCCGCGCGGCTGCTCTTCCGCTGCTGCGAATCGGGTTGGACGACTACGTCAACAGCGCGGCGGAGTCGGCGATGGCGGCGATGCGCGCGCTGCATGGCAAGCGCGGCTTCTTGACGGTCGAGCGCGGGTTGGTCTCCATGCAGCCCGAAACGAGGGTGGAGGCGCTGGAAACGTTGCTAAACTTCGGCCCGCGTTGGCTTGCCGGGCCGCTGGCGCGGTTGCTGGAGCGGGAATCCTTCGACCCGGTGCTCGCGCGGCCGCTCACGGCCGCCGAGCTCGAAGCCCTCACACGCCACGACGACAGATGGGTCCGCGAAACCGCGGACGCGGCGATCCACGGACTCAGTGACGACATGAAAGAGCTCATCGCCCTGAAGCAGGTGCCCCTCTTCGCCACGCTCACGCTCGAGCAGCTCGCGAGCATCGATCGCCTGATGGTCACGCGCCACTACGTGAAGGGCGAGTCGGTGTTTCGGCGCGGCGACGTCGGCGGTGAGCTGTATGTGATTGTCGACGGAGAGATCCGGATCCACCTCGACCACGACGGGCGCGAGGTCACGCTCGCGCGGCAGGCCGGGGGAAGCGTCGTGGGCGAGATGTCGGTGTTCGACGATCAGCCGCGGTCAGCGAGCGCGCAGGCGATGAGCCCCACCACCGTCCGTGTCCTGCGCCGCGACCGGCTGCAGGCGATCGTGCACGAGCACCCGGAGGTCCTGCTGGAGTTCATCAAGAACCTGAGCGAGCGCCTCCGTGCGATGGACCAGAAGCTAGAGGCATCGAGCCCGGAGACGGTCCCTACTCCGTAGGCTCCGACTCTCCGCGCACCTCGATCTTCTTGCGCGCCGCCTCGAGGCGTTCGGTGCAGATCAGCAGGTAGACGCGCGCGTCGTCGACAGCCTTGAGCGCGCCTTCAAGCGAGAGGTTGCCGTCCTCCAGGAGCTTCAGCTGCTCGTCGAGCTTCTCCAGCGCCTGCTCGTAGGTGAGATCCTGGCTCATCCATCGACCTCCTCGACGCGCGCGCCGATGCTTCCAGACCGGAGGCGAATGCGCACGCGTCTCTGTGGTCTGGTCTCGGACGCGGAACGGATCACTGCGCCTGAGTCGGCGTCCATGGTGATGCTGTAGCCGCGCGCCAGCACGCCGTCCGGGCTGAGCGCGTTGAGCCGCTCGGCGCGATGGGCCAGCGCCCTCGTCGCGCCGGCAAATCGCTCCGAGAGGGCGCGGTCGAGGCGGTCCGGTGCACGCCGGGATGCCAGCGCGTTCAGGCTGCGCGCGAGCCGCGCGGCGGCCGCGCTGCCGAGCCGGCGCCGCCGATCCCGCAAGCCTTCCTCGCGGCGTGCGACCTGGGCCACCGGTGACAGCCTCGCGAGGTCGCGCGAGGCGCGGTCGAGACGCTCGATGTAGCGGGCGACGCGCTGCTTGAGCTCGCGGTCGAGCCGGCGCTGGCGCTCGCGAAGCTGCGCCACCAGGTCCGATTTCTTCGGCACCACCCTCGCTCCGGCCTCCGTCGGCGTGCGGCATTCGGCGTCGCCCACGAGGTCGGCCACGGTGCGGTCGGAGGTGTGGCCAAGGGCGGTGGCGACGGGCAGCCTGGATTCGAGGATCGCCCGCGCCACAAGCTCCGTGTTGAACGCGTACATCTCCTCGAAGCTCCCGCCACCCCGCGCCAGGACGATCACGTCGGCGAGCGCCTCCTGGTTGCAGCGCCGAAGCGCGCGGGCGACGCTCATCGGAGCGGCCGTGCCCTGGACCTGCACCGGATACACCACGATCCCCATGTTCGGGTAGCGGTCCCAGATCGTCTCCTGGAGGTCGTGGATCACGGCGCCGGTGGGCGAGGTGAGGAGCGCGATGGTCCGCGGCAGGAAAGGGAGCTTGCGCTTGCGTTGGGCGTCGAAAGCACCCTCGAGCTCGAGCCTTCGTTTCAGCTCCTCCAGCCGGGCTCGGAGCTTGCCGACATCGTCGAACTCGACCTGGTCGACGATGAACCTCAGCGCTCCGTACTGCGCCCAGTAGTCGACTCGTCCCCGGAAGATGAAGACCTGGCCGTCCTCGGGCAGCATGTTGATCCGCTTGGCGTCGTCGGCGTAGATGAATGCGTTGATCAGGCTCTGGCTGTCCCGGATGGAGAAGCTGTAGTGCCCCTTCGAGCCCTGCTTCATGCCGGTGACCTCGCCCTTGACCAGCAGCGCGGTCAGGGGACGGAGCTCGCGCCGGATCTCATTGGCGAGCTCAGTGACGGTGTAGGGCCTCGGCGCCTCGTCGGGCTTGAGCACGCGGTCTAGCTTAGGAGGCCGACCGACTGGCGCTGCGTTTCCCGCCGCTGCCGGCGCTCGCGGGTTATCCGGAGGCGCGAAAGCAGTGAGTGCTGGCGCTCGCGGGAAATTTCCCGGCTCAGCCTCCGATCTGCGACATCGACTTGGCCGGCTTGATGAACCCCGCCTTGTTGATCAGGTGCCCTTCCTCTTTGCGCCAGATCGCGGTCTCGATCACCGAGCCGAGCTTTTCGTCGGAGACGCCCGACCGCATCAGGTCGCGCAGTGGCGTCTCCTGCAGTGAGAAGAGGCACGTGCGCAGGCCGCCCTCCGCCGTGAGCCTGATCCGGTTGCACGTCGTGCAGAACGCCTGGCTGACCGACGAGATGAAACCGATCCCGCCCGGGGCGCCGTCCGCAAATGTGAATCGCGTGGCGGGGCCGGGCCGAGGGTCATTGAATGGCACAAGAGGAAATTGGTCTTCGATCTGCTCCTGGATGCGGAGGCTCGGGACGACCTGCTCGTTGGTCCAGATGTTGTCGCCGTCGAGCGGCATGAACTCGATGAATCGCACCTCGTAGCCCTCGGTCCGGGCGAGGCGCGCGAAGTCCACGACCTCATCGTCGTTGCGGCCCTTCATCACGACCATGTTCAGCTTGATCGGCCACAACCCCGCCTCGCGCGCGGCGGTGATGCCGTCCATCACCCGTACGAACGCGTCGCTGCGCGCCATCTCCGTGAAGCGGTCCATGTGCAGCGTGTCGAGCGAGATGTTGATGCGCTTCAGTCCCGCGTCCCTCAGAGCCTGCGCCTTCTGGCGCAGGAGCACGCCGTTGGTCGTCATCGTGATGTCGAGCGTCGGGTCGATCGCGTTGATCATCCCGACAAGCTCCTCGAGCTTCACGCGCACCAGGGGCTCGCCGCCGGTGATGCGAATGGTGCGGACGCCGTAGCTCTCGACGAATATCCGGGCCAGGCGGACGATCTCCTCGTAGCGCAGGATGTCCTCGCGCTTCAGCCACTTCAGACCTTCGGCGGGCATGCAGTAGATGCACCGGAAGTTGCACCGGTCCGTCACCGAGATCCGGAGGTCGTCCGCGACGCGGCCATGGGAATCAACAAGTCGTCGAGGCATTTAGCCGATGATAGCCACGATGGGGTACGAGCACATCCTGGTCGAGATCGAGCCTCCGCTCGCGACGATCACGCTCAACCGGCCGAAGGTGCTCAACGCCCTCAGCCCTGCCCTGATCGCCGAGGTCGCGGGCGCCCTGACCGAGCTCGACTCCAACTCGGAGGTAAGGGCGGTGGTGCTGACCGGCGGGCCAAAAGTCTTCGCCGCCGGCGCCGACATCTCTGACATGGCCGACCAGTCCGCGGTCGACCAGCTCCTCCGCGACCAGACGGGTCGCTGGGTGCCGCTGGCCGGGTTCAAGAAGCCGCTGATCGCCGCGGTGAACGGCTACGCGCTGGGCGGTGGTTGCGAGATCGCGCTGATGTGCGATCTGATCATCGCCGGCGACGGCGCGAGGTTCGGCCAGCCCGAGATCAACCTCGGCATCATCCCGGGCGCGGGCGGCACGCAGCGATGGCCGCGCACGGTGGGCAAATACATCGCCATGGAGGTCATGCTGACCGGCGCCGCGCTGACCGCGCAGCGCGCGTATGAGCTCGGAATCGTCAATAAGGTCGTCCCCAACGAGAGGACGATCGAGATCGCCAAGCGCATGGCGCGGGAGATCGCGGCCAAGCCTCCGCTTGCCCTGCGCATGGCGAAGGAAGCCGTCCTCAAGGCATTCGAGGGCCCGCTTTCCGATGGATTGGCCGCGGAGCGCAAGAGCTTTTATTTCCTATTCGCAACCGAAGACCAGAAGGAAGGTATGCACGCGTTCCTGGAAAAGCGAAAGGGCGTGTTCAAAGGAAGGTAGCGATGGCAATCGAAGTCGAGCAACACGTGAAGCTGGAAACCGAGGGCGGCGTGGCCTGGATCCGGTTGAACCGGCCGGAGAAGCTGAACGCCATCGGTTCACTGATGCGATCCCAGCTGGCCGACAGCATCAAGCAGGCCGAGCGCGACGATGCGGTTCGCGTCGTCGTGTTGACGGGCAGCGGGAGGGCGTTCTCCGCCGGGGGGGACATCGCGGAGATGGACCAGGGCATGGACTCCCGGACGCCGGACGAGCTCGGCAGGGTCCTCCGCGACGAGTACGGCGCGATGTTCATCCGTCTCCGCACGATGCCCAAGCCGGTGATCTGCGCGATGAACGGCCCCGCGCTGGGCATCGGCGCGAGCTTCGCTCTGGCGTGCGATATACGGATCGGTACGCCCGAGGCGTCCCTCACCGAGGCGTTCATCAACATCGGCCTCGTGATGGAGGGTGGGGCCAGCTATCTCCTGCCTCGCCTCGCGGGCCTGGGCGTGGCGTTCGAGATGTTCTTCACCGGACAGCCGCTGAGCGCGGCGGATGCGCATCGCCTCGGCGTCATCAACCGCATCGTTCCCGCCGACCGCCTGGAGCAGGAGGTTCGCGATCTGGCCAACCACATCGCGTCCCAGCCGCGCCAGGCGCTGGCCGGCGCGAAGCGAGCGGTCAACCGCGCAGTGCAGTCGTCGTATGAAGAGGCGGTCGAGTTCGAGTCGTACCTGCAGGAGGCGCAGGTGGCAAACGGGGAGTTTCCCGCGGGCGTGCAGAAGTTCCTCGCGAGCCGCGCCAGGAAGTAATTTGCCCGAAGCGGTGATCGTCGCGACCGCGCGCACGCC
>DASZJK010000401.1:0-4152 GCA_035948155.1 Candidatus Dormiibacterota bacterium | reverse complement strand
GTCGGTGCATCGGCTCGAGCCGAACCAGCCGGCGGACAAACGATGGCGCCGTGTGGCGCGGCCGCTCGTGCAGGTCGGCGGCGAGTTCCAGCTCGAGATGTTCGAGCCCACGTGGGAGGAAGGTTCGCGCGTCTACGGTGCACCGCTGCAGGTCAAGGCCAACGGAGGCGTGCTGCTGATCGATGACCTCGGCCGGCAGCGGGTTTCGCCGAAGCAGATCCTGGACAGGCTGCTGGTGCCCCTGGAGCAGGACACGGATTTCTTGAACCTGACGTCGACTGGGCGAAAGGTGGAGGTTCCGTTCCGCGCCCAGCTTGCGCTATCGACCAACCTCAAGCCCGCCGAGCTGCTGGACGAGGCGTACCTGCGGCGCCTGGCCTACAAGGTGTTGATGCCCGACCCGACATGGGAGATGTGGTGCCGGATCTTCGAGCGCGAGCGGGAGCGGCTGACGATCCCGCCCGAGCCGCCCGCGATGGAGATGATCCAGACCCTGTACGGAGGCCGGCCGCTTCGGGGCAACCACCCGCGGGACTTGCTCGAGCGGTTGGTGGACGTCTCTTCCGCGCGCGGTGTGCGGCCGCGTCTCACGCCCGAGCTCGTCGAAGCGGCCTGGAACACGCTGTTCGTCGCGTCGTAGCCCTGCGGTCCGCGCGTTTTGCGCAAACCCGGTCCATCCCAGCCTCTGACCGACCGTTTTTGCGCAAAACCGGTCTGGCGAGGTGCGATTGAGGCGTGGGTATACTCACTTTTCGCCTCGTTTCGCGGCGGTGGCGGAATGGCAGACGCGCTAGTTTCAGGAGCTAGTGTCCGCAAGGACGTGGAGGTTCAACTCCTCTCCGCCGCACCACGATTGCATCCTTGACAACACGCGTGCAAATCCATTCGACTGAGCGAGCTTGAGCTCCGTCACCTACGACCAGCTGAGAGTCCTTTACCGCACGCTGCTCGTCTTTGCCACCGTCGGGGTGGTCATCCTGACCATCGGGCTGATCCAGTTTGCGTACTTCGAACGCCCCGGAGAGGCGAGCGGCATCCACGCCCGCCTCGTCGGGGTGTTCAAGTACGACCCCACCACGGCGACGACGTCGGGGCCCGATCGCACCGAGTTCCACCGCGACGAGCAGTTTGCGGCCGTCGTCGACTGGAGCTCGGTGCCGGCCAACGTCCCGGTCGACGCTCGCTGGTACGACACGTTTGGATCCATCGAGGGTTACGTGGGGCCGGCGGCTGCGAAGGACCTCGTCAATCCGTCGGTCGTGCCCGTGGCAGTGCCGCAGGGCTACCACTACGTGTTGCCGGGGCGCTACACGTTCGTCGTCGAACGCCTGCAGGGCGGAGTCCCGGTCGAGGTCCTGGCGCGCCGTTTCGAGGTCGTGGACAGGACGTGATCACATCCACCCATCCGCCCGCGGCCGACCCGGAGTCGCGACTCCGCCCGCGCCGTTACGGCATCGCGGCCGCGATCGCCTCCATGGTCGTGGTCGCGCTGATCGCCAGCTCGATCCTGAACTACGTCTTCCTCGACACCATCCCAGCTCGCGCCTCGCTGTACGGCCTGCTCGCCGTCGCGCTGATCACGCTGGGCACGTACGTGCTCGTGCGCGCGTTCAACCGGGACCGGGCGAGCCGGCGCAAGTACCTGATCCGCGCCGGCGTGCTCATCGGCCTCGGCGTCCTGCTGTGGCTGCTGGTGATCGACGTCTTCCTGTTTACCCAGTCGGCCGGACCCGCTGTCGCGGCCGTGTGCGCGCTGGCGTGCCTACCGACCACGGCCTTCGGACTCTTCGTCGTCCGTCGCATGGACCGCAATCACAAGGAGCCCTGGCGTCTCGTCCTGGTCGCGGCCGCGTGGGGCGCGATCGTCGCGACGAGCCTGGTCGTCTGGGGCGAGACGATCTGGGAGCAGTCGGCGCAGCACGCGCTCGTTCCGGGTCCGGGCCTGGACACGTCGCTCGCGTTCATGGCCGGCATCCTCGAGGAGCTCGCGAAGGGCGCTGCTGTCCTCCTCCTGTTCCTGATCATGCGCGACGAGTTCGACGACGTCGTCGACGGCATCGTCTACGGCGCCGCGGTGGGGCTCGGCTTCAACTTCCTCGAGTCGATCAGCTACATGACCAACCTCTATTCGATCTTTCAGGCTGAGGGCTTCGGCTTCGCCGCGGCGGGCATCCAGTGGTACGGACGTCAGGTGCTCGGCCTTTTCTTCGGCCACGCGACGTACACCGCCTACATCGGCGCGGGCGTCGGTATCGCTCGTCAATTACCCAACGTGCGGCAGAAGATCTTCGCCATCGTGGCCGGCTTCATCATCGCCATCGCCGGCCACTTCTCGTGGGACGCGTGGGCCACCTTCTTCCCCGTCGACAACACGCTGTTCGGCCTGGTCGAGATACACCTGCGCACGCTGGTGATGACCGGTCCGTTCACCGCAGGGCTGATCGCGCTGCTGCTGTTTGGCATTCGCTACGAGGGCATGAACCTGGTCGACCAGCTTCGCAAGGAGGCGGCGACAGGTCAGGGCGCCATCCTGCCCGACGAGGTGCCGATCCTCGCGAGCCCGTGGCAGCGATTGCGCCACCGGCTGCAAGCCTTCAGCCGGGCGGGATTTCCGGGCTATATGAAGGTGTCACGGCTTCAGACTGCGCAGCTCGACCTCGCGATGGAGCGCTGGCATCGGGAGCGGAAGGAGATCGATTCACCGCTCGAGGCTGAGCATCAGCTCCGCCAGCACGTCATGGACCTCCGGCACTGGGTGGTGGCTTAGGCGGGGAGGCGACCGCCTAGCAATCGGGCCACCGTCAGCGTCACCAGCGTGGCTGCCGCGCCCCAGGTGATGGCCGAGACCGCCGGGTCGCTGAAGTCTGTCCCGCTGAGGATCGCGTGCACGAACGCCAGAGCGAAGGCGCCATAGCTCAGGCGGTGGACCCACAGCCACACGTCTTTGCGCATGCGCCGCTTCAGATACGCGGTGACGCTGACAAGGAGAAGGACGTCGAGCGAGAGCGACCCGAGACCGATCGCGAGTGTGCCGTAGCTGGAGTGAAACGGGACGAGCACGTCGAGCAGACCGATCCGCGCCGTGTGGTCGAGCAGCAGCGAGGTGACGTGGATGACCGCGAGCGGGATCCACAACACGATCGTGTACTCGTGCAGCGACCGGACGAGCCGGTTGCTTCCCAACCAGTCGAGGACCGCGGTCCTGAGCGCTATGCCGGTGACCAGGGCGATGGCCAGCGCGGCGTAAGAAGCGAGTCCCGCGACCCGAGCCAGGACCCAGAAGAACTGGTCGGCCGTCATCCCAACCACCACGCCATCGCGTGCGATGCGCAGTACACGGGAGCCAGTGCGGGTCCGAGCAGCAGCGCTGTCTTCGCGACGACCTCGGCCTCGAATGCGGTGGCGGCGACGACCGACACCTCATCCAGGCCCGATTGCGCGGGAAGACCTGTGCGCGGATCGATCAGGTGATGCACGTCTCCCCATCGACGCTTGCGCGTGCTGCTGGTCGCCGCGCCCTGGTCGCGCAGCATCAAGGTCGCGTCGCCGACGCCCACCGGCCATCGACCCCTCACCCGCAGGTCGCCGCCGAGGTTGACGACGCAGTCCGGTCCGAGGACCTCGCACAGCCGGTCGGCCATCCAGCCTTTCGCGATACCGCCAAGGTCGAGGCCAGAGCCGAGAGCGGCCCGGGCCTGACCGGGACGGACCTCGAGCACCTCTGGCAGCGGCGTGAGCGGCCGCGCTCCGTCGAGCGTGGCGACAGCGTGTCCCTCGGCGAGAGAACGCGAGTAGCCGATCGCGACCATCGATGGCAGCACGGCCGCGTTGACCAGGCCCGAGCTCATGCGATGCGCCTCGAGAGCCGCCATGAGCACCGACTCGAGCTCGGCGCTCACAGAGAACCACCGGCCGGCCTGGGCGTTGAGCCGCGACAGCTCACTGTCTGGCGAGAACCTCGTAAGGCGGTCGTCCATGAGCCGGACCCACCGCTCGCCTGCGGCCAGATCAGCGTCCATCCCGTACAGGCTGCAGGTCGTCCCCATCGCGTCGAAATGACGCGAATTGACCTCAGGACGCATAGGTCGACGTCATCGGAGGTTCGTTCGTCGGCTGCACCGACGGTCCGACGCTCACGCCCGCGACCGAAGT
>DASZJK010000400.1:0-5185 GCA_035948155.1 Candidatus Dormiibacterota bacterium | reverse complement strand
CATGACCGTGCCGGCATCAGTTCGGATCGTGATGTCTCGCTTCGGCTTCAGCCCGTTCGACACGACGAGCGAGCCGCCCTGAAACTCGAGAGTGACGCCCTCGTCGATGTCGGTCACCCAGACGCCGACGCGAGCCTTCAGCTCATCAAAGTCCTTGCGGCGCGCAGCGTTGTTCGCGATGTTGGCGTCGATCAGGCCGCCCAGCATCGAGGCGAATGCGCTGGGCTCCGGGTCGGCGTAGGAGACAGGGTCAGCCGTTTTTACTTTTCGTCGGGCCATTCGACCGGCACCCGCGTCGTGCACTCGGTCATTTCCTGCGACGCCTTCGTGTAGCGGACGATGGTGGGCAGGTCGCCCTTCAGCTTGAGCTTGCCCTGGAGGATGCCTTTGGTCGCGTCCAGCTCCTTGGTCGCGACCTGCTTCCAACGCGAATACGGCGCGCTGATGACGAAGTTGCACGCCTGCGCGTCGGCCGCGCTCCCGACCTTGATCGAGCGGGCGGTGCCGTCGAAGAGGTCCATCACGATGCCCCTGGCGTCGGGAAAGTTCCTGTCTGGCTCGGCCTCGACGACCAGGCCCACCGTCCACTTCCAGCCCTTGGCGGCGGCCTTGTAGACGCTCGAACGGTTGACCTCGTCCTCGAACTGCTTCGCCCACTCGTCAGAGAAAGCCTTGACCGCCATCTTTACCACCTCCAGCGCGCCCTGCGCGCCCTGCGCAGCTTTGTTGCGGAGAAGACTAGCTAGCCGACAAAGTCGCCGACAGACACCCGACCTGGAGCAACGACACGGCAGTACATGCCGAGGCGCTCGTCGTGTCGCTCAACCAGGAGGCGAAGCAGCTCGGGAGTCGCCTCGGTCGTGTCGGGGTCCATCGTGATCACCTTGCACCGCTCGCACCGGTCGACGACCTCGAGCTCGGCGGCGCCGGCGCGGATCACGCGGCCGAGCCAGCGCAGCTCTTCCTCAGGCTCGAGCCCCTCGACGTAAAGGTTGGCGCGGAAACGTCGAGGATCGATCGGCATGCCTGCCTCGAGCGCGAATGCCTGGACGGTCGCGAGGTTGACGACCAGGACGTGGGCGGCGTCGAAGTTCTCACCTGGGAGCTCCCGAAGCTGGATCGGACGCCGCGCCTCGGTCTCGAAACGGCGCACAAGCGCCTCGTCGAGCGCGACGCTCGATCCGTCCGGCGCGACCAGGCCGAGCTCGCCGTCGACCAATCGCGCTCGGTAGGTCATCAGCGGCGCGTGCTGCTTGATGTTGAACCACTTGCCGGCTCGCGCCGGGGACTGGTCGATGAACGCCCAGCGACGATCTCCTTCGAGCCCGCCGTCGGTGATCTCGCACGAGTCGAGCCGTTCGCCAGCCATCGACTTCACCGGGTATCGCCAGATCTCGACGACCGAAGCCAAGGCGCGGCGCCTGGACTAGGACTCGAGCGAGAAGCGGAGCGTGTTCTGCCCGATGGCGATCGAGTCGCCGTCCGAGAGCTGATGTTCGAGCACGGCCTCGCCGTTGACCTGGGTGCCGTTGGTGCTTCCCAGGTCGCTTATCCAGAATGACCCGTTGCGCACGTCGATGCGGCCGTGGTGGCCGGACGTCGCCGGGTCGCCGACGACGACGTCGTTGTCGGGCGCGCGGCCGATGCTGACCATCTGATCGGGTAGGGCGACGATACGGCCGGCGAACGGCCCGGCTTCGAACGTCAGGAGCGCGGCGTAGGCGGAACCGGCAGCGACCTCCTCCGGCGGCATCGCCTTCAGGGACACGGTCTCGTTTGCCCGGTTCGAGCCGGCCTGCTGCCAGGCCGGGATGACGGAGGTCGCCTCCTCGAACGACCCGACCTGCGCTGGGGCGCCGTTCTCGGGTCCGGCCGCCACCTGGTTCGGCCAGGCGACCAGCGTGGAGCTAACGCTCGGGACGGGCTCGGGCTCGACCGCCGCCGGTCGCGGCTCCGGCTCGGGTTCGGCCGCGGGCCCAGGCTCCTCGACCGTCGACGCGCCTGGTTCAGCTTCCGCCACGGCAGGCTGGAGCATTAGCGGTTCGAGTTCCGGCGCCACCTCTGCCTGGGGTTCCGGCTCCAGCTCGGGTTGCGGTTCGGGCTCGACCTCGGCCGCGATCGGAACCTCGGGCGCCACCTCGGCCGGCGCCTCCTCGGCGGGCTCGCCGGGAGAAGGCAGGTCGGGCAAAGCCTCGGGCTCGACGATTGGAGCCGGCGCGGTCGCGTACTCCGACACGGTCGGCTGGATCACATCGGGCTCGGCCACGGCCGGGACTTCTGCCGGCTCCTCCACCCGCGCCTCGGCGATCGCCTCCGCCGGCACCGCGATCGGCGCGGTCGGTTCCTCGACTGGCTTGCTGTCGGTCCGCTGTGGCATGGCCAGCGTCTTTGCCCATTCGCGGGGCGCTTCGGCAGGAGTCTCGAGCACCTGCGTCGCCTCCTCGGGCGCGGGTCGATCGACGGCCGCGGTGCCAAGAAATCGCTCGTACCAGGCCGCGATTCGCTTCAGTCGCTCGACGCGGCGGTCGGGCCTGCCGTTGCGGGAGAGGTCGTGGGCTTCCTCGGGGAAGCGCACGAGCTCGACCGTCTTGCCGAGGAGTCGCAGCGCGCCGAACATCTCCTCGGACTGCGACATCGCGCAGCGGAGGTCCATCTCCCCTGCCGTCAGCAGAAGCGGCGTGCGCACGTTCTGCACATAGCGGATCGGTGAGCGACGCCAGAGCTCGTCGAGGTCCGGCCACGGCGGCGGACCGAACTGCAGCACGCCCCACAAGACGATGTCGTGCTGCGCGTACTCGCTCACCAGGTTGGAGATCGAGCGCATGGCCACCGCAGCGGAGAAACGGTCGGTCTGGCCGACGATCCAGTTGGTCATGTAGCCGCCGTACGACCCGCCGCCGACGCCGAGGCGGTCGGTGTCGAGGTAGCCGGTGCGCTCGACCAGCTGATCGAGCGAGGTCATGAGGTCGACGTAGTCCTTGCCCGCCCAGTCGCGAACGACGCTGCGGCGGAATGTCTCGCCGTAGCCGTCCGAGCCGCGCGGGTTCATATAGAAGACGACGTAGCCCATACCGGCAAGGACCTGAAGCTCGTGGAAGAAGCTCCATCCGTACTGGGCGTGCGGACCGCCGTGGATCTCCATGACGGCCGGATAGAGGCGGTCCGGGTCGTGGTCCTGAGGCTTGAGCACCCAGCCTTCGAGGCGCCAGCCATCTGGCGCTGTGAAGTAGTGCTGCTCCGGTTCCGCCACGTAGCGGTCGTTCAGCCACGGGTTGAGGTCGGTGATCCTGGCCTCGGCGCCGTGGGTGAGCATGTACAGGTCGCCGGGGTTGGCGGGATCCGACGCACAGAAGACCATCACGCCTGACGCGAAATCGAAGTCGTAGATGCGCCTGCGCCCGCTGGCCTCCTCCCGGACGTTGCCCTCCATGTCGACGGACTGAACGGTCGTCACGCCCGGGCCCGCCCCAGGGAAGTAGATCCGGTCGCCCTCGGCCGACCACATGACTCGGGTCGCGTGTCCCGCGCGCATGTCGTTGATCACGCTGTCGTTGACGGCGAGGTCCACGTTGGCCGTAAGGCAGCGAGGTCCCCCACCGCTGAGGGGCACGACCCACAGGCGCTCGATCAGACCGACGTCCAGTCCGTTCGGCGCGATGAACGCAACCTGGTCGCCCTTCGGCGACCAGATCGGCGCGCTGAGGTAAAAGCCGCCGCCCAGGCGGACCAGCTTCGCGTCGAGGTCGACCATGTACAGGTTCAGCTCGCGCTGGAGGTCGGCGCCCGGCTCGGCGTTGCCTGACACGATCAGCCTGGTGCTGTCCGGCGACCAGTCGTATTCGCTCACGTCCCACGCTCCGGTGGTCAGCTGCTTCGCCTCGCCACCGGCGGCCGGCACTACAAACAGGTGGTGGTAGCGCCCGTCGACGAAGCCACGACCGTCGTGCTTGTAGTCCAGCCGGCGCACGACGCGGGCGACCGGCGCGCGCCGCAGCTGCTCCCTGGCCTCGGGCGGTCGTGGGTCGTCGATCACGGCGTCCGGGTCGGTGAGAACCGCGCCGAGGAACGCGACCCATCTGCCGTCCGGAGACCAGCTGTGGAGTCCGACGCCGTCGGGCACGGAGCTGAGCTGCACCGCGGGATCTCTTGTCGTCGTGTCGACGACGAAGAGCTGGTCCGCCGCGCCGACCCTGGTGAGGAAGGCGATCTTGCGGCCATCGGGCGACCACTCGGGCAAGCGATCCCGCTGGACACCACCGGTCGGCTCCACAGGCTCTGGGTCGAGCAGGCGGCGCACCACGATGCGGCTTCGCGTCTGCCTGCCGTTGGCGTCCGCCCATGAGACCTGGTAGGCGACGCGCTCGCCATCAGGGGTCAGGCGGGCGTGGTCGATCCAGCGAAAGCGATAGATATCTTCAGGCGTGAGCGGGCCAGCCATGCCGTCCCCGCGGATGCTACCAACTGCCGCCAGGTCCATACAGTGACGGCGTACCGATTTGCGGTAAAGAAATCGACATGTTCTGGTGTTACAACCTGTTGGGATGACGCGCAAGCCTGGGTCCGCCGACCGCGTCGGGCAGATTCGCGCTGGGGCGAGCTCAGCCGAAGGCGCCGCGAGCACCGGACCGGAGCGCATCGCTTAGATGCGCGAGGACCGGAGCGCAAGCGGCAACGCCCGGATGAGCCGCACCAGTAGCGAAGATGCCGGCGAGGCTCGGCGGACCCAGGCTCAGGCAACGTTCTGGCACGGGTTTGGCTGGGGATGCGTCGCCGGGCTCGCCCTCGTGGCGCTGATGTATCTCGCCAACCTGCTCCTCGGCCTGCGCCCGCTACCGCAGCTCCTGAACGAACCCCTGCTTTCGCTGATGCCCGGGTTCGTCTTCGGGTTCCTGATCGACAAGCTGCAGCACGCGGGCAAGGTCGTGGAGGAGCTCGGCTTGATCGTCGGGATGGTCATCGCGCTGGGCGTGCTCGGAGGAATCGCCTCGGTCGCGAGCCTGCGCTGGACCTCGCAGTACCTGCCGTTCGCGTTCGCTGCGATCGGGTGGATCGTCGTGGTCGCCGCGCTGCTCCCGATCGGCGGCGCCGGGATGCTCGGGCTCAACGACGGAATCGCGACGCCGATCGAGTGGGCGGCCCTTTTCGCGATCTACGCGGTCGTGCTCCAGTTGGGCGCCCAACCGGC
>DASZJK010000399.1:0-2928 GCA_035948155.1 Candidatus Dormiibacterota bacterium | reverse complement strand
GCGGCGGCGACGGTCGCGTGCCGAGCGCGCAACCAGAACAACGGCCAGAGCTGCATCGCGGCAAAGCGATTCATCGTCGAGGAGTCGGTGGCCAACGAGTTCGAGGAGAAATTCGCCAGGGCGGTCGCAGCCCTGAAGGTGGGCGACCCGATGGACCGCGCGAACCAGGTCGGGCCACTGGCTCGCGAGGATCTGGTCCACGACCTGGAGCGCCAGGTCAAGGAGTCGCTGCGTCAAGGCGCCACCGCGGTGGTCGGCGGAAAGCGCATCGCCGGCGGTGGCTACTACTTCGAGCCGACGGTGCTCACCAACGTGCGGCCGGGGATGCCCGCGTACCACGAAGAAACCTTTGGTCCCGTCGCGGCGGTGATCCGCGTGAAGGATGCCGACGACGCTGTGCGTGTCGCCAACGACACCGACTTCGGGCTCGGCTCCAACATCTGGACGCGCGACCTCCAGCGAGGCAAGAAGCTCGCCGAGCGGGTGGAGGCCGGGCTCGTCTTCATCAACGGCATGGTCGCCTCTGACGCGCGGCTTCCGTTCGGCGGCGTCAAGCGTTCGGGTTACGGCCGCGAGCTTTCCGAGTACGGGATCAAAGAGTTCACCAACATCCAGACGGTATGGGTGGGTCCCGCCCGAGAGGGCGCCAGGGCGTCGGCGCCACCTCCACGCGCCGAGTAACGCTCGAGACAAGGCGGCTTCGGCTCGAGCCGGTCGAAACGGCGCATGCCGAAGGGCTCCACCGAGCGGTAGTCGATTCCCGGCCCGAGCTGTTGCCGTGGATGCCGTGGGCGCGCGAGCCAACGCTGGCGGGCAGCCTCGAATTGACGGCTCGCGACGAACGGGCCTGGCGCGAAGATCGCTTCTACCACTTCGCGGTGATCGAAAAGGGCTCGGACCTCGCGCTCGGCATCGTCGGGTTGAACCGCGAAGGCAAGGACTCACCCGAGCTTCACTACTGGATCCGCACCGACCATGCAGGGCGCGGGCTCACGACGGAGGCAGCGCGCGCTCTGATCGAGTGGGCCCGTGACGAGCGTCATGCCCCAAGGCTGATGCTGTGGGCCGGCAGCGAGAACCACGCGAGCAGGCGCGTGGCGGAAAAGCTTGGCTTCGTGCACATCGGACCGCTGGAGTGGCGACCCGAAGGCGGACTCGGGGACTTCCCGGCCGAGAGCTACGAGCTGCTGCTCATGCCTGGCTAGCCGGCGCGACGACCGGTATCCCGGGTCTCTTCGTCGGTCGCTTGTCCCGCGTGTGCTTGCGCGCCATCACGGAGTAGCTGTCGCGCAGGGCGTGCGAGGGGTCGAGGCCGAGGCTGCGCGCCAACTCGGGGAGGGCAGAAGCCGGCCCTTCGAGCTCGACGAAATGGCCGAAGTCCAGGACGTCGAGCGTGACCGAGACCCCGTCTAGCATCCAGACAGAGCGGCGCTTGGGATACGTCCAACCGACGCGGAAGCCGAGCTGCTCGAGCATGTCGAGCATGGCATGGACGTCCTTGACCTCGATCTCAGTCTCCTCGCGGATCTTCACGCCGCCGTCGAACTTCGCGGGTCCCTTCGCGGTGAGCACACCATGAGGTCCGCCGTTGAGGACGCGAAGGCGCAGCGTCGTGTTGCGCGTTGACTTGCCCGGGCCGTTGAAGCGGAAGTTCTCCTCGCGGTAGTGGCCGCCAGTCTTCGCCCCGCGCTGGCGCAACAGCTCGCGGAGCTTGCGATGATCTCGCGGACCCCTCAGCCGGAACTTCAGCTCCGACTCGATCGTGCGGTCGCGCTTCGGCCGCCTTGCCACGCCGTGCAGCGTAAGGGTTAGGCCGCGGTCTTTCGAATCTGGTACAGCGACGCGATCACCGCGGTGCATTCGTCTTCGACGAATTCCATGCCCGCCGCCGCAGCGATCTCCCGCGCCTCTTCGGAGCGGATGTCGAGCTGCAGCCAGAGCGCCTTAGCCCCGACCGCGGCGGCCTGGCGCGCGATCTCCGGGGCGTCGTGCGCGGGCCGGAACACGTCGACGATGTCGATCTTCTCGGGCACGTCCAGCACGGAGCGGTAGACGCGCTCGCCGAACAGCGTGTCGGCGTAGGGGTTGATCGGGATGATGCGAAACCCGCGGCTCTGCAGGCCGGCCGGCACGGACCCGCCGGCCTTGAGGGCGTCGCGAGATGCGCCGACGACGGCGATGGTTCTCGCGGTGGACAGGATCTCTTGCGGGCTGCGGCTCACGTAATCAGCAAGCGCTCCGCGCGGACCGATATTCCAGCGTGTCCGCGATGGCTTTCGCCGCGGCGCCGCTGTCAAATCGCTCGACGAGCCAGAGCCCGAGGTCGATGCCGCTTGTCACCCCGCCTGCGGTGATCCTGTCGCCATCGTCGACGACACGCTCGCGGACGAGCGTCGCGCCCGCAGCCCCGAGGTCTGCCCAAGCGCTGTGATGGGTGGTCGCCCGCCTGCCTTTGAGGGCCCCGGCCGATGCGAGGATCATCGCCCCGGTGCAAACGGACGCCAGCACGGCTCCTCGCAGTGACGCGTCAATGATCAGCGGCTCCCATCGCTTGCTTTCGACTTCGGCTCGCGCGCCGTTGGCGGCGCGGCCGACCCAGCCGCCGCCGGGAAAGACGATGACCTCGGCGTCACGGCGAGGAGCGCCGTCCGGTCTGATCGTCAGGCCGTACGCGCAGGTCACGGTCGTGTGCGGGTCGAGCGCCACGAGCTGCACGTCGAAGCCGGCTCTGCGCAGCACCTCGAGCGGTCCCACCACGTCGAGCTCGTCCACGCCGTCGAAGACCACGATGTCGATGCGCATCCGGGTCAGAGCCTATCCTGCTATCGGTATGGACCGGATAGATGCTTACGGATACTCGCTGCACTTCCCTGGCGACCCGTCCGAGCATGACGGCCTTGACGAGTACCTCCAGATCGAGTTTCCGCG
>DASZJK010000398.1:0-1524 GCA_035948155.1 Candidatus Dormiibacterota bacterium | reverse complement strand
TTTCTGAGCCTTGGCGTCGTCGCCCTCGCGCTCATCTGGCTGATCGCCGTGTGGATCAGCTGGCAGTCGATCGTCTACACGCTGACCGACCAGCGGATCATGATCCAGACCGGCGTCTTCAGCCGGCAGGAGAAGATCATCCCGATCGACCGCGTCCAGGACTGCACGACCAAGCAGTCCGTGATCGGCAGGATCCTCGGCTACGGACGGGTCGAGGTCGACGCCGCGGGGGCGCAGGGCGCCGAGGTCCTTCAGTACCTGCCGAAGCCGGGCGAGTTTCGCGACCAGGTCTTCGTCCTGTCGGAAAGGCGGCGAGGTGGCGGCGTGTCGTCGGCTCCGTCGACGGCCCCGATGCCGGCCAACCCGAGCGGTCTCTAGATAGACGAGCGCAAGCCGCTGGCGCTGGTTGGCTTCATGGGCGCCGGCAAGACGGTGGTGGGCGCGCTTGTCGCCGACCGCGGGCATGCTCGATTCTTCGACCTCGACACGATGGTCGAGGACAGGGCCGGCATGTCGATCGCGGAGATCTTCGCCACCCACAGCGAAGAGGCGTTCCGCGCGTTCGAGAAGTCAACGCTTCCAACCGTCCTCAAGCCCGGCGCGGTCGTGGCGCTGGGCGGCGGGGTGGTGATGGACGACGACAACTGGCGGCTGGTCGCCGAGCGGGCGACGACCGTTTACCTGGAGGTGCCGTTTGCCGTGATCTGGGAACGCATCCGCCACTTCCACGGTCGGCCGCTGACCCTCAACCGCAGCGCCGCGGAGGTCGAGGAGATGCTGGAGCGAAGGCGCCCGCGCTACGAACAGGCGACGTTTCGGGTCGACGGGACCAGGCCGGCCGGCGAGCTCGCCGACGAGGTGCTGCAGCTGTGGTCCGGCTGATCCTCGACTCCTCGTCCGGCGGGTACCCGGTGCTGATCGGCACCAGCATGCAGCGCGAGCTGCGCGACGTGGTCACCAGGCTCGACCCGACCGGGGCCGCGATCATCACCGACACCAATGTCCGGCCCTACGCCAACAAGGTCGCAAAGGCGATCAAGAGGGCGGGGCTCAAGACGGCGATCCACTCGATCCCGGCCGGTGAGCGCTCTAAGTCGATGGCTCAGCTCGAAGGCGTCCTGGCTTTCCTCGAGCGCCAGCAGCTCGACCGCGGCGGCTGCGTGATCGCGGTCGGCGGGGGCACCGTGGGCGACGTCGCCGGCTTCGCCGCGGCGATCTGGCAGCGGGGCGTCCGGCTGGTCGCGGTCCCGACGACGCTCCTGGCGATGGTCGATTCGAGCATCGGCGGGAAGACAGGTGTGAACGGGCGCCGGTCCAAGAACGCGGTCGGCACCTTCTGGCAGCCGGCGGCCGTCATCTCCGACCTGGCGGCGCTCGAGTCTTTGCCTGTGCCGAGCTTCCGGGACGCCTTCGCCGAGGTTGTAAAGTACGCCGTCGCCATGGACAGGGGGCTCTTCGACCTGCTGCAGCGCAACGCGCCTCGCCTGCTCGAGCAGGACCTTTCCATGCTCGAGCGCGTGGTGT
>DASZJK010000397.1:0-4044 GCA_035948155.1 Candidatus Dormiibacterota bacterium | reverse complement strand
CTCTACCGCGCTTTCATGATGATCAGCAGCGCCGGCCCGAGAAGAATGATCCACAGGGTGGGGAAGATGCAGCCGACCATCGGCAGCATCATCTTCAAGGTGGCCTGAGCACCGAGCTGCTGGGCGCGCTGCCGCCGCTTGCGACGCATCTCGTCCGATTGAATGCGCAGGATCTTCCCGATCCCGGTGCCGAACTGCTCGGACTGGATGACCGCCTGCACGAAGTTGTGCAGGTCGTCGACGCCACTGCTCCGGCCCATCTCGTCGAGAGCCTCTTGTCGAGGGCGGCCGAGGCTTATCTCCCGAAGCGCCTGGGCGAACTTGTCGGCCAACGCGTTCTTGTACTTGTTCGTCACCCGCACGAGCGCGGCGTCGAAGCCAAGGCCGGCGTCGACGCATATCACCAGCAGGTCGAGCGCGTCGGGGAGCGCTTGCTGGATCTGTTTCCGCTTGCCGTCGACGAGCTGGCGCAGCCACAGGACTGGAAAGTAGTAGCCAAGCAGGGCGAGCCCGGCCAGGAACAGGACCAGAAGGAGGGTGTTCGCCAGGAGCAGCCCGAGCAAGAGTCCGAGCACGGCGCCGGCGGCAGCCCCGACCAGCCTGATCACGCCGAAGTCTTCAGGCGTCAGGTTGGCCGGCCGTCCGGCGAGATCGAGTCGCGCGTCCAGGTCCGCGCGCTGCCTGGCTGGCGTGGACCGTGAAAGCACCGTTCCGAGTTTCGTGAGCGCCGGCCTCAGGAAACGCTCGCTGAACGGCGCCTGGAGCTCGAGCTCCTCCACGGTGAGCGGCTTCCCACCATATTCCTGAAGTCGCTCTTCGACCATCGCGCCTGTGTCGACCTCCGGCTGGCGGACGAGGCCGATCACCACGAGCATCACACCGGCCGCGATTCCCGCGGCAAGCAGAAGAGGTATCACGTGAGCGGCCTAACAGCTTATCGATAGGCGGATCGATTCGAGCACCGCAAACCTATAATTCGCCGCCGTGAGCTCGCGTCCAACTCTCAGTGTGCCGTCGGTCGCGCGCCGCACCTCGCGCCGCCGGGCGGGTCTCCCTTTCATCATCGGCGGCGCCGCTCTGGCGTTGGTCACATTCGTGGGCGTGATCCTCTACACCTTCTCCGTATCTGGGCAGGGAGCGGGAAACGCGCCGGTTGTGATCGCGGCGCACGACCTCCAGATCCGCGTTCCGATACTCGCCAGCGACCTCACAGTCGTCCAGTACCACTCGTCCGACGTGCCTCCCGGCGCGTTTGCCAAGGTCACCGACCTTGCGAGCGTGGTCGCCGCGGTGAACATCAGCAAGGGTCAGCCCATCACGAGCAACCTGGTGGTCGCGTCGACCGACGCGGTCGTCGGACCGCAGGCCGCGTACCTGCCGATCCCCACAGGCTTTGTCGCGCTCACCATCCCCACAGGTGAGCAGGCGGGTGTTGCGGGCTACATCCAGGTCGGCGACTACATCTCGTTGGTGGCAACAGTCGCCGGCAAGACGTCGACCAACGTTCGGACCGTTTACACGAACATCCCGGTGATCAGGATCGGAAGCTCGCCCGACGTGAGCCCGGCCCAGGCAAGTCCGGCGGCGGCTCCCAAGACCGGTGGCCTGACCTCCTCGCTCACGATCGTCGTCACGCAGTGCCAGGCCGAGTACATCGGCTGGTTCCTCGCCAACGGGTCGCTGCGCTACACGCTGGAGTCCTACAAGGACTACAAGCCGCAGGACCAGAGCGTCGACAGCAGCTGCCCGACCGTGGACGCGGCGGGAGGAGTCACCCAGACCCAGGTCGCCACCAAGTGGCAGGGGATCTTCAACTAGTCGACCGACCCGGCCGCGGCTAGCGGATCAGGCCGCCGCCGTTCCCCACCATGCCGGTGGCGTTCAGGCCGCACACCCAGTTGAACAAAACGGTTCCGGTTCCGCTGCTCTGGAAGCTGGCGAAGGTCGCCGAGCCGTAGACCTGAAAGTTGGGGTTGCCGTGCTGGCTGTACGCGACCTTTGGCATGTAGACGATGCCGGTCAGGATCGGCGACCAGCCAGGACCGCCATTCATCGTGCCGGCAAAGGCGCCGGCGCCAGCGCCGCCGTAGAGCACGAAGTTGTGGGTCCCCTCGGGATCACGGGCACCGTTGGTCAGCTGACCGTTCATGTCGTCGATGCCGTTCAAGGTCATGCCGCTGATGTCGAGCGATCCGGTGTCGGTGGAGTCAAGAACGATGGCGACCGCACCACTCGCGTCCACTGTCCCAGGCCCAATGTAGGTCGTGTTGGTGATGGTGCCAAAGGCCGGGTTGGTGACGCCGATGATCTTGTAGACGCCTCCGTTCATCTTGCCGCCGTTGGGCGTGAAGCCGCTGTAGATTCCGGGCTTCCAGTTGCCGGACCCGTCCTTGGCGGTGACGGCGGACACGTAGGTCGGCCCCGCCGTGGTCGGCCCGTAATTGTCGTAGGTGGTGGGTGCGGCCACGTTTGTGGTTGTAGATCCACCGGCGGACGGCGCCCAGTGCCAGACGGCTCCGTTAGACGCGCCGCCGCCGAAGTCGGCGTGGGTCTGGATATTTCCCGGGCAGGTGGTGCCGTCGTAGTTCGTCAGCGTCTTGGCGACGCCAAACGAGTGGGGCCCGTTGTTGCCGCCGAGGCTTCCAAAGGCGTACGCCGAGCCGCTCGCGGACTGGCTCCCGTTGCCGCCGCCATTGATGGTCGCATCGCCACTCACCGCGGCGATCGCGTAGATGGACGGCTCCCTGAAAGGACCCGGTAGCGCGGCCCGGCCCGATGCGGCCGTCGTCACCGAGGCGAAGCCGATGATGGTCGAGAAGATGCCAGGCTGGTTGTGCTTGACCACGACGTCGAGCACGGTCGGATAGTCCCAGCCGGTCAAAGTACCGTCGGCCAGCTGAATCGTGTAGGGGCTGATCGTGTAGGTGGCGGCGGGGCAGACTGAGCTGCTCGAGCACCCGCCGGTTGGCACCGAGAAGCTGAGGTACTGACCCAGGTACTGCATCGCCACCCAGTGCGCTGTCGCTGTGTTGCCCCTTGTGTACGACCGCGCTCCGGCGAGGGCTGCCGCGTCGGCGTAGGCCTGGAGGTTGCGGCGATCGGACATGGCGAGTCCGACGTCGAACACCAGCGCGCCGAGCACCGTCAACGCGACCAGGATCCCGGCAACGATGAGGATGGCCTGACCGGACTGCCGGTCTCTTTTGCGCCCGCGCATCTCGTCCGTCAGTACTCGGCCAGCATGGTGGTGGCCGCCGTCAACTTCAGGAAGCTCGGCGCCGCGCTGCCGAGGAAGGGCACTAGCGTGTCGTAGCGGTACACCACGGTGACTACAACTTCGAAGCAGCCCCTGTATTGCGGAGTGGTCCACTCCGCGTTGCGCGAACCCAGGTCGCCGGGGCCGGGGTCATGGCCCAACGCGGTGCGGGCGGCCGCGCAGCTGGCGTATGCGCCGGCGGCGCCGGTCTCCGCCGGCCAGATGCAGACCTCGGTTGCGCCCACCGCGGGAGCTGGACAGCTCGCCGGTAGGGATTCGACCAGCGTGGCGTTGGTGCTGAAGTTGCCCATGACGTAGTCCACGGTCTGGTCGATCCGAGCGTCGGTCAGGCAGCCCGCACCGGTGGCGGAGGGAGTCAGCGCTGTGCCCGAACACGAACCGGACGCTGCGCCGAAGGGATTGTCGCCCGACACCTCGTACGCAACCGCCTGGCGCGCAGCCTGGCGGGCCGCCTCGGCCACCGTCGAGGTGACCCATACGACGCGGTAGAGGTCGATCGACAGCGAGAGGATGAAGAAAAGGATCGGAAAGACAAGCGCAAACTCGACAAGGGCCTGGCCGTCGCGTCGCCGCATCAGTACTCCGTCCGCTGCGACTCGGAGATCGTGATCGGAAACGACGTGCCCGTGATTGGCCACAGGAGCGGAGTCACGACCTGCAGGTTGTACGTGACGCTGGCGGTGATGGAGTCGGAGCCGGCGTCGGACGGACCGTTCCCGTTGCTGGTGGTGTTTGTTATCGCCACGCCCCCGAGGCAGTGAAAGGTC
>DASZJK010000396.1:0-11212 GCA_035948155.1 Candidatus Dormiibacterota bacterium | reverse complement strand
AGCGCGCCCCAGACCGCGCCTGGCAGCGTGCCAAGGCCGCCGATGACGATCGCCGCGAGAAGCTCGAGCGACAGCGTGAGCGGGAAGCTTCCCGGCGCGGCCAGGCTCGACGTGTACGCCATCAGCGACCCGGCCAGGCCCGCGCACGCACCACTGAGCACGAATGCGACAACCTGCGTCCGCGCGACACGGATGCCGTGCAGCGCCGACGCGACCTCGTCCTCGCGGATGGCGCGAAAGTCGCGACCGTAGCGCGTCCGCAAGAGATTCGCCAGCAGCACGAAGGTGATTGCCGCCGGAATCAGCCACACCCAGGCCATCCAAACCTCCTGCGGCACGGTGCTAAGAGCGTCCGGGCTCGACAGCGCAGGAACGTTGAGTCCCGCGTCGCCGCCGAAGACGCCCGAGAATCGCACCGCCACGCCCGGCAGCCCGACCGCGAGCCCGAGCGTCGCGCCGGCGAGATAGGGACCGCGCAGCCGCGCCGCGCCGGCCCCGACCGCGATCGAGCCGAGCGCGGTGACCAGGACAGCGGCGGCCATCACGATCGCCGGGTTCAGGTCCGTGTAGCGCTTGAGCAGAACGGCCGTCGTGTACGCGCCGATCGCCATGAGCGCGCCATGGCCGAGTGAAAGCTGCCCGTTGAGGCCGGTCAGGACGGTGAGGCCGGCGGCGGCGATCGCGATGTACGCCACGCTTGACAGCTGGTAGACGAGAAAAGCGTTGACCGAGTCGAGAAGATAGATCGCGGCTCCAGCGGCGACGATGAACACCACCGCGAGCGCCGCGTGCTTCACAAGCGTGCCGCGCGCACCCAGCCGCTCGACAAGAGTCATACGCGACGCTCCGCGCTGTGGACGAACAAACCCTGCGGACGGACCATCAGGATCCCGATCAGGATCACGAGCGCGCCGATCGCCTCGAGGTCGCCGCCCAGGTATCCGCCGATATAGGAGAGCGCGAGCCCGATTCCCAGCCCGCCGACGAGGGCGCCGACCGGGCTGTCGAGCCCACCCAGCACGGCGGCAGTGAATCCGTAGACGAGGACCGCGTCCATGTTGTTCGGGTAGAGCAGCAGGGTCGGAGCGACCAGCAGGCCGGCGATCGACCCGGTCAACGTCGCGATGGCCCAGCCCAGGGTGAGGAGCCGCCCGACCCGCACGCCCAGCAGCCGTGCGATGTCTGGAGCGAACGCGGTCGCTCGCATGCGCAGACCCAGGCTCGTGAAGCGGAACAGGAGCAGCATCGCGGCCATCACCGCGAGCACGACGCCGATGGTGAACAGGTTGAACGGCGAAAGCGCGATGAACGCCCCGCCAATCTGCGTTGCGGCGATCGAGAAGGGCGCCGGGAAGCCGCGGATCTGGGCGCCCCAGATCATCGGGACGACGGCCTCGAGGATGAGGAACAAGCCCAGCGTGAGGATCACCGCATTGAGGGGCGGGCCGTTCTCCACCCAACGCACGAGAAATCGCTCCGCGATCGCACCGAGCACGAGTCCGGCGATAAGCGCGCCGGCGAACCCGAGCCAGTAGTTGTCGGTCGCGCGGATCACGGCCAGCGCGATGTACGTGGTCGTCATCGCCAGCGCGCCCTGGGCGAAGTTGACGATGCGGGTCGCGCGCCAGATGAGCACAAGCGCGAGCGCGAGGGCGGCGTAGATCATGCCCGCGGCGATCCCGGTCAGGGTGAGGACGATGAAGTAATTCATTCCTCAGTAACCGAGGTACGCATGCCACAGCTCTTCGTTCTTCGCCAGCTCGCCGGCACTGCGAGCGGCGACCGTGCGGCCCGCCGACAGCAGCACCGCCTTGTCGGCGATGGATAGCGCGCTGCGTGCGTTCTGCTCGACGAGCAGCACGCTGATCCCGCGCTCGGCGCACAGCTTGCGGACGGTCTGCATGATCAGAGCCACGAACTTCGGCGCGAGCCCTAGCGATGGCTCGTCGAGCAACAGCAGCTCGGCGCGAGACACCAGGGCGCGGCCGACGGCGAGCATCTGGCGCTCCCCCCCGGACAGCGAGTGAGCCGCGTTGTGCCGGCGCGCCGCCAGCGGCGGAAACATCGCCATGACTTCGTCGATCGCCTTGCGCGCATCGCCACCGTTGCGGTGCCACATCTGGGCGACGCGCAGGTTCTCCTCGACCGTCAGCTCGCGGATCACTCCGCCACCCTCCGGGACCATGCTCACGCCGAGCCGCACGATCTCCTCGGGCGCCATGCCGATGAGCGCGCGCCCGTTGTAGGTGACACGACCTGCGCGAGGTCTGATGAGCCCCGCGATGGATTTGAGCAGCGTCGACTTGCCGGCGCCGTTCGGACCAAGCACCGCGGTGATGCCGTGCGTCGGCACCGAGATGTTGACGCCGTCCAGCGCGGTGACGCCGCCGTACGAGACGTGGAGGTCTTCGACCTCAAGCATTCAGCAAGTCCCTTCCTCGTGCGCAATGCGCGCATCGAGCAGCTCCGTGCCGAGGTACGCGTCGGTCACCGCCTTGTTGTTCTGGACCTCCTCGGGCGATCCCGAAGCGATCAGGCGGCCGAAGTCGAGCACGTGGATGTGCTCGCAAACGGTCATCACCAGGTCGAGGCGATGCTCCACCAGCGCGATCGACATGCGGTCACGCAGAGACCGGAGCAGCGTCACGAGCTGCTTCTGCTCGTTCGCCGACAATCCGCTTGCCGGCTCGTCGAGCAGCAGCAGCGCTGGGCGGGAGACGAGAGCCCGCGCCAACGCGACCCATTTCTGCACGCCGTACGGAAGCGTCCCCGGGTACCGATTCGCCGAGTCCTCGATGCCCAGCTCGCGCAGCTGATCCATGACCTCGGCTTTGAGCGCATTCTCATAGCGGTCGGACCGTGGAAGTCCCAGGATCGCCGACGCGAAACCCGGCGTGGATCCCCGTCGCGCGCCGACCATCACGTTCTCGAGGACCGTAAGCGCGCGCCACAGGCCGAGCCCCTGCAGCGTGCGTGAGATGCCCAGGCCGTTCAGCTCATGGGGCCGGATCCCATTGACGCGACGCCCGTTGTAGACGACCTCGCCGGCAGTCGGGCTGACCAGGCCGCACACACCGTTGAACAGCGTGGTCTTGCCCGCCCCGTTGGGCCCGATGATCCCGATGATCCGCCCGGCCGGCACGCCGAGGGAGACGCCGTCGAGGGCCACCACGCCGCCGAAGCGGACGCCGAGCGACCGGACCTCGAGCGAGCCCGGATGCCCGGCGTCAGCGCCTGTGGCGGCGGCCTGGTTCAACCGCTGAAGAGTATTGGCCGGAGCTCGGTTTTAGGGGATCCCGTTCGTGGGCATCGACTTCGACGCGCAGCTCCCGCATGCGGTCACGCCGCCGCTCACGGTCGCGGTGTAGACCGAACCGGTGTAGACCGCGGCGCCATTCTGGATCATGGCCATCCGCACGCCCTGGTAGCCCAGGTGGTTGCTCGAGCTGTACTGGAATGGAACCAGCCCTGGTCCCTGGTCGAGCTGTCCGTGCTCGAGCGCGTTGATCACGTCCTGCCGGGTCGGATTGCGCCCAGCCTTCTTCATCAGCTGCACGAACGAGTAGCCCACCGCCATTCCGTACTCAACGTTGCCGTCGAAGGGCAGCGAGGAGATGTACTGGTCGTGGATCTGCTTGAAAAGCGCGATCCACGGGTTGGAGGTGTCCGTCGTCGCCGGCAGGTACCCGGACGAGACGATGCCGTTGATGATGGCCACCGGTGCTGCACCCTTGGAGAACGAGGTGACGAGACCGGCCAGCGTCGTTGGGTCGGCTCCGACGCTGCTCACCACCCACTTGGGGCTGTAGTGCAGCGCGGCCGCGGTCAGCAACGTGAGCGCGGTGAACGCCGGGATCGTGTAGAGGACGACGACCTGCGCGCCCTTCGCCTGAAGTTTGGCGAGCTGCGGACCCAGGTTCGTGTTGGTCGGGACGTACTTCTCCTTATCGACGACGTTGGAGGATGAGATCTGCGAGTCGAGACCCTGGACTCCGCCCTGGCCGAAGTCGTCGTCCTGGTACAGGTACCCGACCTTCATCCCCGAGTAGTTGTCGTTGACGTACTTGCCGGTGATCTTGCCCTCGATGATGTAGTCCGGCTGCCAGCCGAACGTGTCCGGGTACTTCGAGACCTGGTTCCAGCAGTCGCAGCCCGACGCAACAAAGAGGTCGGGAACCTTCTGCGAGGTCAGGTAGTCGACCACCGCAAGGTGGGTCGGCGTGCCTAATCCGTTGAAGATCGCGAAGACCTTGTCTTCCAGCACGAGCTTGTGCACGACCGTCGAGGTGTTCTGCGGGTTGTAGCCGTCGTCCTCGTACAGATAGTTGATGGTCCGGCCGTTGACGCCGCCGTGGGCGTTGACCCACTTGAAGTACGCGTCCGAGGCCTGGGAGATCTCGCTGTAGCCCGGGGCCGCCGGACCGGTCAGCGGTTGGTGGCTGCCTATGGTGATCTGAGTCGCCGTGATCCCTGTCGCCGACGCGGTGTTGGTGCCCCCACCGTTGGAGCTGCCGCCGCCACACGCCGCTACCAGCACGACCGCGACCAGCAGCGACCTGGAGAATCGCGAGCCCATGTCCGACCTCCCACGCAATTGGGACAACGAGTAGTTGCCCGTTCGGTTCACCGATAGTACTCTCGGCGAATCAAGGCTGGCAAGAATCGAGTTCACGCGGGTAAGTCACTGACGCGCCGCGAGGCCAAAGAGCGCACTCGACGGCGCCTGCTCGACGCGGCCCGCACGCTCATCCTCGCCGGCGGCGAAGCGCGCATCTCCGCCAGCAGCGTCGCCAGGGAGGCGGGCGTCGCGGGCGCGACGTTCTACGAGCACTTCAGCAACCGCGACGACCTCCTCCGCGCACTCGCCGAGCAGCTCTTCGACGACCTGCGCACCGAGCTCGCGGTGCAGCGCCGCGAGGCGCTCGAGTCGCCCAACGACGAGGACCGGCTGCGCCAGGAGTTCCGCACGCCGCTGGAGATCCTCTCGGCAAATCCCGACCTGTTCCGGCTCGCCCTGCGGGTGCGACATCATCCCGGGTCGCCGCTCGGCGACTCCAGCCGGCGCCTGACCGGCAACACGCGCCGCGACATCGTCTCCGAGCTCGTCGCGCGCGGCTACCCGGCCACGACGCTCGGTGAGAAACGGCGGCTCGAGATGATCGCGGACATACACATCGCCGCCACGGAGGTGATGGCGATGGGACACATCACCGGGCGATACCCCGAAGTCGACGAGATCGCCGACATGCTCGTGCTCGTGACGCAGGGCACGCGCCTGGCTCGCGCGTGGCGCGACGAGCCGGCGCTGGTGGGCCCCGCGGGATAATTTCGGTCGGTGCTCGAGCGCTTCAGGCCCTACTGGCTTCATGCCTACGTGATGGTTTTCACGGCGCTGGGCCTGCTCGCCGACAGCAGGGTCAGCTCCCTGTGGCAGCAGGACGTCCTCGGCGTGATGAGCTTCACGGCGCTGTTCCTGCTGGCGTTGAAGGCGCCGCCGGCGCTTCGCGTGCAAGTGTGCGTGTGCGTATGCATCGCCACGGGCTACGAGGTGTTCGCGTCGCTCATCTGGGGCATCTACCACTACCGCATGCACAACGTCCCGCTGTATGTGCCGGCGGGTCACGGCATCGTCTACCTCTTCGGCCTGCTGGCGGTGCAGACGCCATTGATCCAGCGCCACGGGCGCAGGGTGGCGTACGCCGTGTTGGGCGCGGCCACAGCGTGGGCGATGCTAGGCGTCACGGCCCTGCCGGCGTTCAGCGGCCGCATCGACGTGCAGGGCGCGATGTGGCTCCCCTACCTTGCGTGGTTCCTGCTCCGCTCGCCGCGCTGGCCAGTGTTCGCGGCGATCTTTGTCATCGTGGCCGAGCTCGAGATCTGCGGCACCGCGTTCGGCGACTGGTACTGGGTCCCGTACGCGCCGTGGACAAACATTCCGTCCGGCAACCCCCCGTCGGTGGTGGCCGGGGGCTACTGCATCATCGACGCGACCGTGCTCGGCCTGATGTGGGCCTACAGGGTCGGCTTGAACACCATCATCACGAGGATCGCCACGACAAGGATCCCCAGGATGGGGCCGAGGGCTCGGCTCCTGCTCGCCAGGCGCCTGAACTCAGCTGAAGCGGTCTCACCGGCGTCGGCCAACCTGATCTGATTCCTGAGCAGCGGCGTGAACACGCCGAAACCGAGCGCAGCCACGACGATGAAGAGCACGATCGCCACGATCAACCACAGCGCCAGGCCCCAGTGGCCGACGAAGATCATGATCAGGCCCGTCAGGAACACGATTCCGTAGGAAGGGTTGGCGATCCGGTCGTCCAGGAATTTGATTCCTTTCAGCGCGAAGCTCGCGTTCGTCGGTTCGCTCGCGATGCGCGCGTTCCATACCCCGTACGTGATGTTGCTGCCGACCGCGGTGATCGCGGCGAAGATGTGGATCAGCTTGAGGACCAGGTAGACCGTCGTCATCAGCGCAGCTGCACGGTAGCCAGACCGACCGTCGTGCGCTTTCCAGATTCCTCCTCGCCCCAGACCTCGACCTCTACATCGTTTCCGTCGATCCGCGTGACCGTTCCCCGGCAGCGATATGGGTGCGCCGGCACGTCGATTCCGCGGTAGCTCACCTCGAACGTTTTCAGCGTGGCCTCATCGCCGATCCAGTCGCTGACAAGCTGGCCCAGAAAGGCCGCCTTCAGGAGGCCATGCAGGATGACCCCGGGCAGCCCCACGCTGCGCGCGTAGTCCTGGTCGTAGTGGATCTCGTAGAAGTCGCCCTGGGCACCCGCGTACTGGACAAGCTGCCGTGTCGTCGGATGCTTGACCAGCTCGGGCAGCTCCTGGCCGACTCTCAAATTGGCGGCTAGCCGCGTGCGGTTCGGACTCTCTGAATTCATCGGCGGATCATCGTTCCGCGCACGCGCGCCACGAGCTCGCCGTTCTGGTTTGTGTAGTCGGATTCAAAAATGATGAACAAAAGATTTCCGCTCGACCCTGGCTTGTCGTACACGTCGACGATGCGTCCCTTGGCGGTGATCTGGTCGCCGATCAGGACCGGCGCGAAATATTCGAACCGATTCCCCCCGTTGAGCCAGCCCTTGCCGTAGTCCTCGGCATCGTTGAGGTGCAGAGAAATGGGCGCGAGCGCGACGAGAAACGTCGGAGGCGCCTCCTTCTTCCAGCGCGGATTGGGGTCGCCGATCGCCTCGACAAAACGCCGGACATGCCCCGCTTCCACCGGAGCGGTCACCTCCGGTCCGTCGACCCCGATCCGCGTCTTGATCCGGTCGATCGCCTCAGCGGTCGTGATCATCGGCCGCGCGGCAGACCGAGCACACGCTCGGCGATGATGTTGCGCTGGATCTCGGACGAGCCCGCGTAGATCGTCTCCGCCTGCGCCCACATCCAGCCGTACTGCCATCGACCGTCCTCGATGGCGAGGCTTGACTCCGGCGCGAGCGCGCCGTACATGCCCTCGACGCCGACCGCGGCTTCCTGGAGTCGCTTGTCCATCTCGCTCCAGAAGAGCTTGGTCACACTCGCCTCGGGGCCAGGCGCGTGCCCGTGCTGCGCCTTGGTCAGGTTGCGCAGTCCGATCAATCGAAAAACGTGCGCCTCGATCTGCGCCTGGGCGATCTTCTGCCGTGTGGTCGCATCGGATCCCGCCCCGCGGTCGCGAGCAAGCGAGGCCAGCTCGGCCACCGCGCGCTCAAAGCGCGCGGCCTGCGCAAGACCGCCGCGCTCGAAGCCGAAAACCGTCATGGCGATCTTCCACCCATCGCCCGGCTGGCCGACCACATCGCGGTCATCGACCTGCGCGTTCGAGAGAAAGATCTCGCAGAACTCGCCGCCGCCCGTCATCTGCTTGATGCGCCGGACCTCGACGCCAGGCTGCTGCATGTCCACCAGGAAGAAACCGATGCCCCTGTGCGCCTCGGCCCTCTGATCCGTGCGCGCGAGCAGAAAGCTTTTCTGCGAGTAGTGCGCGCCGCTCGACCAGGTTTTCTGTCCGCTCAGCACCCACTTGCCGTCGCGTTTCTCCGCCTTGGTTCGCAGACCGGCGAGGTCGCTGCCGGCGTCGGGCTCGCTGAATCCCTGACAGAAGATCAGCTCGCCGCTGAGGATCTTGTCGATGTAGGTCTGCTTCTGCCAGTCGGTGCCGTGCGCAAGGAGGGTTGGCGCGAGGAGCGTCACACCGAGTCGACCGAGGATGCCGGGCGCCCCGGCCTTCGCCATTTCCTCCTGGTAGATCGCTTGCATCACGGGGGTCGCGGCACGACCGCCGGCCTCTTTGGGCCACCCGAGCTTCAGCCAGCCGCCCTCGTAGAGCTTGCGCTGCCATCCCCGCTGCAGCTCGGTGTCTTCTTCGTCGCGGTAGCCTCCCTTTCCGTCCTGGCGCCAGTCTTTCAGGAGATTGACCTCTAGCCAGCTTCGGACCTCGGTCCGGAAGGCTTCCTCCTCAGTCGTGAAGCCGAGATCCACGGTTTCGAGGATAGCTCTAGGCGGCATGTAACCCGAGGGGCCGCAGCAGATTCGCGCATCGGCGGCCGGAGCCTAGGAAAGGGTGGCGCGGCTAGGAGCGCATCGGTAGATGCGTGACGACGCAGCGCCGGGCCCTTTGACGCCGGCTTCAGCGCCCTCGGCGCCCGGCCGCCTAGGCACGAAGATGCGCGGACCCTTGGGTTTCAGGCCGCCTCAATTAAGGCAAACTGGATTTGATGGCTGCGGAGGTCCTGTGCGGGCGCTGCGGGGCGCTTCTGACGAACCCGAATGCGCCATGCCCTCGGTGCGGGGCGCCGGCTTCCGGCGGTTACGCGGCCCCGGCGCAGCAGCGGGTGCACAAGAGCCCGGCCCTGGCCGCGACGCTCGCGATCGTCCCCGGCCTCGGCCACTTCTACCTCGGTCACAACCTGAAGGGCCTTGCCTACCTTGTAGGCGTCGGCGGTCTCCAGTTCTTCGGGTTCGACCTGGACCTGACGGTGATCGGCGCGGCGGTTGGCGTCCCGATGGAGCTTGGCGGCGGCGCGCTGTGGCTCTTCAGCATCGTCGATGCCTACCGCACCGCCAAGCAGATGGAGCGCCTCTAGCTGGACCGGCGCTTCCGCGTCGTGCCCCGCTTGCGTCGACCGTTCGCGGGAGCAGCGGCCTTCTTCTTGCGAGCTCGCGTGGTCGTGCCGCCGAGCGCGCGCTGCACGCGCCGCGAGAGCGTCTTGATGCCGCGTTCCACGGTTTTGCCCGCTGACGATTTCTCCACCCTCGCGGTCAGGCTTGCGACCTGGCGCTGCAGCTGGCGGTTTTTCTTGATGAGCTCAGCGACCATCGAGTTGAGCTGACCGACAAGATCGCCGCCACCCGCGCGCGCACGCGTGGTCTTGTTCTTGGAACCAGGCGGACGTCCCCGCCGGCGGGGCGCATTTTGCTGTGCTTCCTCAGGTGCCATTTTTCACTCCCCTGAATTAATAGAGACGAGCGCAGCAATGATAGCTGCGCTCGTTGGGAATGAAATTTATGCCGCGGCGAGAAGCTGCTGTTTGGAGAGGCTCTTCAGACCTTCGCGTGCGAGTTCATGCGCGGGATTCGCTTTACGACTGACATAACGGACAACGCGCCAGCCGCGCCGGCATCGTTCGCGCACTTCGTGAACCGCGGTGCGAAAGCTGTCACTCGACGGCATTCGGCTCCGCACGACCGGCGCACAATCGGTGCGCACTATCACGCGGTGATAGGGCCAGCGCGCGGCTGCCAGGTCGAGCGCACCCGCGCAGACATGTGCCTCGAGCTGCGCCGATCCACCGACATGCGAAAAGCCGAACGACTCTGTGTAGACGGCGCGCCCTCTAACAAAAACGGCCAGGCCACATCCGGCCCGGCCGTGCTTGTCCAGCGCGGCGTCCACGTAGATAACCAGGCACTCCCGCAAACTGCATTCCTCCTGTATGGCGGTCGGGGTGGCTCGGCCAGCCCGCCAGGATTTCGGAAGAGCCTAACACTATGTTGCGGGCTTGTCCGCCGGTGAACCCAATATCTGGGGTCAGTCGACCGGAGGCAGTTCTGTCCCCATCGCGTGATAGCCGCCGTCGACGTGAAGGAGCTCGCCGGTGGTCATGTCCAGGTAGTCGGAGAGCAGCACCGCGACCGCCCTGCCGACCGGTGATCTGTCCTGCAGACTCCAGCCCAGAGGCGCGCGCTTTCCCCACACCTCTTCGAAATCCTTGAATCCCGGGATACCGCTTGCGGCAAGCGTCGCCAGCGGCCCAGCGCACACAGCGTTGACGCGGATCTTGTACCGTCCCAGGTCGCGCGCCAGGTATCGCGTCACCGATTCCAGCGCTGCTTTGGAAACGCCCATCCAGTCGTATTTCGGCCAGGCGCTGGTTGAATTATCAAAATCGAGCGTCACCAACGACCCGCCGTGGTCCTTCATCAGCGGCAGAAAACCGCGGGCCATTTCCTTGAAAGAAAATGCGCTGACCTGGACCGCAGTCGCGACGCTTTCCCACGGAGTGCTCAGGAATTGCCCGCCCAGCGCGTCGGCCGGAGCAAACGCGACCGAATGCACGAGACCGTCAAGCCTGTCCCATCGTTTTGATGTTTCTCTGAACGCCGCGTCGATGTCGGAAGGCTTCGTCACGTCCATTTCCAGGATTTCGGGGATTGGGTCGAGCTTTTTGGCCGTCATCTGGGTGATGCTCATCATCCGGCCGAAGCTCGTGAGGAGTATCTCCGCGCCGGCACGCTGACACTCCTGCGCGATGCTGAAACCGATGCTTCGCCGGTCCGACATGCCGGCGATGAGAATCCGTTTTCCGTCAAGAATCATGGCCAGATACTAGAGGCTCGGGCGGGAGCCCTCGGCGAGCCTCAGGGGTCTTCGCCAGTAGCCACCGGTAGGTCGCGGTTGGACCAGTCGCTCCACGATCCCGCGTAGAGACGCGCGTTCGGCAATCCCGCGATCTCCATCGCCAGAAGTTGCTGGGTTGCGTTGACGCCGGATCCGCAGTAGAAGACGGCGCCATCCTTCACCCCGAGCGCCCCAAACTGCCTGCGCAGCTCGGCCGGTGGTTTGAATCGGCCGTCGGGCGCGACGTTCTCGGCGTACGGCAGGTTCCGCGCGCCGGGAATGTGTCCGGCCTTGGGGTCGATCGGCTCTGTCTCGCCGCGGTACCTCTCCACTACGCGGGCGTCGATCAGCGGCACCCCGTGCAAGGTGCTCACC
>DASZJK010000395.1:0-2190 GCA_035948155.1 Candidatus Dormiibacterota bacterium | reverse complement strand
TCGGAGCACCGCGGCGCGCCTCGCGGACCAGCATCCGTCCGCACCCGAAAAGCGCCGCGTACGCGTGGGTCGAGAATCGAGGATAGCCGTAGGGCGGCCCGATCCTCTCCTTCTCTTTCTGGCTCCACCAAACGTAGAAGTTCGGCGCCTGGGTCGCGATGAGGCTGAGGGCTGTGAGCATCGGGCCGGGTATCGGTCTCAGGCCGAGCATCGGAGCGATCAGGACCGCGCGGTCGACGTCGTCGCGTCTCTGGGCCATCAGTCCGGTGAGGATCGCGCCGAGCGACAGGCCTGCGACCGTCAGCCGATCACCGAGCGCCGTCCCAACCTCGACCGACCTGTTCGCGAGCGCGACGAGGTGCTCGGCGCGGAGCTCGGCGATCGCGTTGGTCAGCCGGTCTTCGTACCCGTGCCGCGGATAACGCGGGATGAACACGTTCCAACCTCGGCTGAAGAATTGCTTGCCCAGGGCGTCCATCTGCTGCGGGCAGTTGGTGAAGCCGTGGAGCAGCACGAGCGACCTTTCCGTTCGGTGCCCGTGCGTGTAGAGGCGCGATTGGCAGAGCGGGCCGACGTTGGGCCCGTCGAGATCCTTGATCGTTTGCGCGATACGGACGCCTTCCGAGTAACGGTCATGCAACGATTTGTGGGATGGATTTTGACCTGACGTCCGAGCAGCAGGCGATCCGCGACACGTGCCGTGACTTCGCGCGCGAGGTCGTGGCGCCCGCCGCGGAGGAGCTCGACCGCGAGCACAGGTTCGGCTACGACATCGTCCGCCAGATGGGCGAGCTCGGTCTCTTCGGGCTTCCCTTTTCGGAAGAGTTCGGGGGTGCAGGCGGGGACTTTCTTTCCCTGTGCATCGCCATCGAGGAGATCTCGCGCGCGGATGCCGGCGTCGGCATCACCCTGGAAGCCGCGGTCTGTCTGGGCTCATCGCCGATCTCCGACTTCGGCACGCCGTCGCAGAAGGCGCAGTGGCTGCCGGATCTCCTCGCGGGCCGGAAGCTGTGGGCGTTCGGCCTGACCGAGCCCGAGGCCGGCTCCGACGCCGGTGCGACCAAGACGCGCGCGGAGGAGCGCGACGGCCACTGGGTCGTCAACGGCGCGAAGCAATTCATCACCAACTGCGGCACGTCGATCTCCGCGGGCGTGACGATCACGGCGGTCACGGGTCGCGAGCGCGACGGCGACCCGGAGATCAGCGCGCTCATGGTGCCGACGGGCACCCCCGGCTACCACGTGCTCGAGTCCTATCGCAAGCTGGGGTGGCACTCGTCGGACACGCATCCGCTGTCGTTCGAGAGCTGTGAGGTGCCCGCCGAGAACCTCCTGGGCCAGCGGGGTGGTGGGTACCGGCAGTTCCTGCACACGCTGACGGGCGGACGGATTGCGATCGCCGCTCTGTCGGTCGGAGTCGCGCAGGCGTGCCTGGACGCCGCGCTGTCGTACGCCCGCGAGCGGCGGACGTTTGGAGAGCCGATCTCGCGCCACCAGGCCATCCAGTTCAAGCTCGCGGACATGGCGATGGAGACCGAGGTGGCGCGGACGATGGTGTACCGAGCCGCCTCCGCCTACGGTCGCGAAGGCGCCTCGGAGATTTCAGACGACGTCCGCATGCTCGCGGCGATGTCGAAGCTGTACGCATCCGAGGCGTCGAAGCGTGCGGCGGACAACGCGGTGCAGATCCATGGGGGGTACGGCTTCATGGAGGACTATCCCGTCGCGCGGTACTGGCGCGACGTCAAGGTCAACGAGATCGGGGAAGGGACGTCCGAGGTTCAGCGCATGCTGATCGCGAGGCTACTCGGGACCTAGAGGCCCGGCGGCTAGAGGCCCGCGGCGGGCGTCCTCAGCTCACCGCCTTCTTCACGAGCGCCCCGATCTTCGCCTCGTCGGCGGCCGTCAATTTCGTCAGGGCATAGGCGTTCGGCCACATGTTGCCTTCGTCGAGGTTCGCCTTGTCGCTGAAGCCGAACGTCGCGTACCGCGTCTTGAACTTCTGCGCTGGTGTGAAGTGGCAGACGATCTTGCCGTCCTTGGCGTAGGCGGGCATGCCGTACCAGGTTGTCGGCGAGAGCTCTGGCGCGGTTTGTTTGATGACAGCGTGGATGCGCTTGGCGATGGCGCGATCCGATTCCCGCATCTCGGCGATCTTCGCGAGCAAGACCTGTTCCCCGTCCGTCTTGC
>DASZJK010000394.1:0-2591 GCA_035948155.1 Candidatus Dormiibacterota bacterium | reverse complement strand
ATCGGCCTTTACAAGGCACGCATCCTGGCGAGCGCGGGTGCCGTCGCGGGACTGAGCGTGAGGGCCGAATACCTGCTCATCGACGCTTTCGATGTTCCGGATGCACCGCTTCCGCAGATGGCGGTGGTGCGTGGCGACAAGATCTGCGCTTCGATCATGGCCGCGAGCATCGTCGCCAAGGTCGCGCGCGACCGGACGATGATCGAGTACGACCGCCTCTACCCCGGATGGGGTTTTGCCGATCACAAGGGTTACGCCACCCCGTCTCATCGCGCGGCGATCCGACGACTCGGCCCGAGCCCGATTCACAGGACGAGTTGGGCGCCGTTTCGCGTCTCCGAGCTGGCCGGTCTGCCCAGCTAGGACGGGCGGGTGAGCGCGCGGCCGCGGAGCTTCTGCGATCGCGCGGCTTCGAGGTCGTCGGCACCGGATTTCGCGCCCGGCGCGGCGAGCTCGACCTCGTCTGCGTGCGCGGTCGCACACTTTGCGTGGTCGAGGTCAAGACGCGCTCGACCGATGCTTTTGGCGCGCCGCTCGAGGCGGTCGGCTCGCGCAAGCGCCACGCCCTCATGTCGGCAGCGGCGGAGTACCGAGCGCTCACGGAGTGGCGCGGGCCGATCCGCTACGCGGTCGTGGCCGTGACCCTCCGACCGGACGGAGCGTTCGACGCGGAGCTCATCGAAGACCCCTTCGACTAGCGCCAGTGCCGCGCCAGCTCCGACGCGTAGGTCCTGCCGATCGTCTCGGCGTGCGTGAGCAGCCAGTTATCGAGGCGGAGCGTCCCGCGCGGCCTCTCCGAAGAGACGAGCAGCTCTGACATCAGCCCCTCCAGCTCCGGCTCATTGAGCACGATGTCATCGACCATCCGACCGAGCAATCGAACGGCGCGAAGCGCGTTGCGCGGCGACATGTACACGAACCGTGGGTGGCGGCCGACCGCGATGGCGATCGACTCCACCATCTCGCTGTAGTAGACGATGTCGGGCCCCGCCGCGTCGACCGTGAGGTTGTCGACCTGCTCCGCCGCCCACGTCGCGATCTCCGCGACATCCTCGCCCGCGACCGGCTGCAGGCGGTAGTTACCGCGACCGGGAATCCCGAAGATCGGAAACCTCCGCAGAATCCACGCGATGTTGTTGATGAGGATGTCGCCCTGGCCGAAGATCAGCGTCGGCCGCACGATCGCCCACGACAGACCCGATTCGCGGACCGCGCGCTCGGCGCGCGCCTTGCCGGCGTAGTAGTCGAGCGGCGAGTCCTCAGACGGGTTGCTCACCGATATGTGGACCACGCGGCGCACTCCCGCCTCGCGCGCTGCGCCCATGAGCACGCGAGTGTTGGCCACAGCCTCACCGAAGCGCACGCGCCCGTGGTGGAAGCGGACCCAGTAAGTGTTGTAGAGGACCTCTCCTCCACGCATGCTCTCGACGAGCGCTTCCCGATCGGCGAACTGAAGCGGCGCGACCTCGGCCTTGATGTCCTCTGCACCCTCGCGCTGCGGATGATTCGTAAGAGTCCTGATGCTCCGCTCCTGGGCCATGAGTCGCCGGGCTATGAAGCGGCCGGTGAAGCTGTAGGCGCCGGTGACTACGTCGAAGCTCAAAACGGAAAACGCGTCAGGTCATAGGCCGCTGACCCAGGCCGCACGTGACCGGTGATCACGACGCGCGGGCGGTGCCGCACCGCCTCCGCGGGGTGTACCTCGGGTCGCAGACCGTTGAAGATCGGAAAGCGCAGCGTGCCGTCCGGCGACCACTCCGAGTAGCGGATCGAGACGACGAGCTCGGGCTTCACCCAGTGGACGGGTCGCAGCATGATCGGCGGAGGGTCGAGGGGCGATTCAGCCGTGGACAGCCCCGTGAGCCTTTCCCGCAGGTGGCGCGACGCGTCGTCGTCGTAACCGCCGCCGACAGTTCCACAGGGCAGCAGCCGGCCGTCTTCGTGGTAGCCGACGACCAGCGCGTCGAAGGGTTGGTCGCCAGTCCACCCGATGACCACGAAGTCGTCCGACTTGACGGCCTTGACCTTGAGCCAGAACGGGCTGCGCTGCCCTGGCACGTAGGGGCTCAGCCGGTGCTTCGCGACCACGCCTTCGAGTCCGCGCTCGAGGCACGCCTCGAAAAGCTCGACCCCGTCCTCGTCAATGTGCGCGGGCACGAAGATGTGGCCACCGGCCTCAACCGCTTTAGCCAGCCGCGCGCGGCGCCTGATCACCGGCTGGCGAAGCTGGGGCCGGCCTTCGAGATAGAGCGCATCGAACGCGAGATATGCAGTCGGGATCTCGTCGCGCATCCGGGCGCCGCCGGCGAGTCGCTGGCGCAGGCGCGGGTAGTCGGGGCGCCCGTCGCTGTCCGTGGCGACGAGCTCCCCATCGATCACGCTGCCCGGAGGCACGCGCTTGGCCGCCGCCGCGACCTCGGGCAGGTCGGCGGTGATGTCCTTGAGCCCGCGGTCCTGCAGGCGCACGCGACCGTCCGCGTCGCGGAACAGGATGCAGCGGAGCCCGTCCCACTTCACCTCGAAGACGTACTCGCCGGAGCTGAAGGGGGCTTCCGCCGAGGCGGCCTGCATCGGCCGCACCTCGTCAGGGA
>DASZJK010000393.1:0-3208 GCA_035948155.1 Candidatus Dormiibacterota bacterium | reverse complement strand
GTTCTTCTGCGATCTCCAGGGCGTGCCTGCGGCGCGCGTCGACGAGGTGCTCGACATCGTCGGGCTGCGCCACGTCGCGGATCGCCGGGCCTCAGAGCTGTCGCGAGGAATGCAGCAGCGAGTCGCCCTCGGTCGCGCGATCCTCCATGACCCGAAGCTGCTGATCCTCGACGAGCCCGACGCCAGCCTTGCCGGCGACGCCGCGGAGCTGCTCGGCGGATTGTTGCGCGATCGGAGCGCCGTCCTCGCTACGCACGACCAGGCGCTGGCCAACCGCCTCTGCCCGCGCACACTCGTGCTGCGCCACGGGCGCTCGGTCGGCACCGCGACCCATCTCCGCGTGGTGCAATGAACCCGTTCCGGGTCGCCCTGGCCGTCGCGCGCAAGGACCTGCTGTCGGAGTGGCGCACGCGGGAGATGGTCCCCGCTCTGGCGCAGTTCATCGTGCTGGCGCTGCTGATCGGGAACTTCGGGTTTCAGATCAATTCGCGCAACGCTCCCTCGATCGCGCCCGGCATCCTCTGGCTGGCGCTCGTCTTCGCAGGCCTTTACGCATTCGGTCGGACCTTCGCCGCCGAGAAGGAGCAGGCGTCGCTCGAGGCGATGCTCATGACGCCCGCGTCGCCCCTCGCGATCTTTGCCGGGAAGGCGCTTGCGGCGTCGGCCTTGCTGGTCGTTTGCGAGGCGGTGCTCCTGCCCGCGCTTTCACTCTTCTTCGGGACTCCGTTCTCCGGCGACGTGGTCTTCGCGGTGCTGCTCGCGACGGTCGGCATGGCCGCGCTGGGGTGCACCTTCTCGGCGATCGTCGCCCGCGTCCGGGCGCGCGAGCTGCTGCTGCCGCTGTTGACGCTGCCGCTGTGGATCCCGTTCATCGTCGCGGGCGGGCAGGCGGTGCAGTCGGCGATGGGCCTGCCCGGCAGCTACGACCAGGCCATCGGCCTCCTCATCGACTTCGACATACTTTTCGTCGTGCTCACATCCCTCGCCGCTCGCTTCGTGCTGGACGAATGAGAGTGACTAGATACGAAGGGGCGGCCGCCGGTGCGGTCGCGCTGATGGTGCTCGCCTTCGGGGCGATCTTCTTCCACGCGCCGACCGACTGGCTCCAGGGCCCCGTGCAGCGGATCTTCTATCTCCACGTGAGCTCCGCGATCGCTGCCTATGGATGCTTCGCGGCCGTGCTGCTCGGCGGGCTTGTCTTCCTTCGCAACGAGAGCTACGCCGCGGATCGATGGGCGCGCGCCGGAGCCCTCGTGGGAGTGATCTTCACGACGGTCACGCTGGTGATGGGCTCGCTCTGGGCGAAGAAGGTGTGGGGCCAGTTCTGGGTCTGGGACGCGCGCCTGACCTCGACGCTTGTGCTGTGGATCATCTACTCGGGCTACCTGCTCGTCAGGCGTCTCGCGGAGCCGGGGCGGCAGGCGGCGCGCATCGGGGCGCTGGTCGGAATCTTCGGATTCGTCGACGTGCCGGTGGTCCATTTCAGCGTCACGTGGTGGGTGACGCAGCACCCGGGGCCGGTCGTCGTCAACGACGCGCTTCCGCCCGAGATGCTCGCGACGTTTCTTTTCACGATGCTCTGCACGATCGTCCTGGCGGCGGTGCTCGTCGTGATCCGATATCGCATCGAGACGCTTCGCGACGCGAAGCAGGTCCTGGTCGAGCCGGCCAAGGTCGTCTCGGCCCATCAGCCGGAGCCTGTTCGGTGACCTACCTCATCATCGCCTACGTATTTGCTGTCGGGTTGCTCGGAGGATTCCTGGTCTGGTCGCTGCGCACGCTGCGGGAGCTAGACCGGCGCTAACGCCTCACGCAACTTAGGCGCCAGCCCGTAGACGATTCGCTCGGTCAATCCCCAAACCGTGCTTTCCCCGTGGGTGAGGTAGCGAAAGCGCCACGGCGACTCCGACTCCAGCCACGCGGAGTCGTCGAGCAGCCTGTCGAGGGGAATCGCGAGCAGCCCTGTCAGCTCGTGCTCGTCGTAGACGAACGACTCCACAGGGTCCGGCAGGTGGGCGACGAATGGAACAACGGAGAAGTTGGTGACGGCAGCGTAGATCGGGTCTCCCGCGCCCAGCGGCACCAGGCGGCCCGGGGGTACGCCAATCTCCTCCGCGACCTCGCGCTGAGCCGCGTCCCACGCGGACTCGCCCTCCTGGACGCCGCCTCCGGGCAGGGCGACCTGGCCAGGATGGTCGCGCAGGTCGGAACGCCGGCGCACGAAAGGCACCATCCAGCGAGCGTCCTGGCGGTAAAGAATGAAGACGACAGCGGCCCGCCGGGCGCCCTTTCTGAACTCGCCCCAGGCGTTGACGGGCCGGAACAAGTGCTCGAGGCGCGATAGAAACGGCTCGTTCACCGCGGGTAAGTTAGGCCCCGCTGGCGATCGTCAGGAACAAATCCGTCGCGTAAGCGACCAGGAAGCCGAGCAGCAGCCCCCACGCAAATGTCGTCGGGGTGCTGATCCGGCGGCCGAGGTTGAACAGCTCGTTCAGCACGTACAGCAGCGCCCCCGCGGCCACGGCCAGGAACGCGATCGAGAAGTAGTTCGAGCTCGCCAGGTAGCCGATCCATGTACCGAGAAACGTTGGCCCGCCGCCGATCAGTCCAGCGAGACCGAGAAACCTCCACGGCGGCCGGGTCTCGGACGTCGTCATGGGCGCGGCGATCCCGAAACCCTCGGTGATGTTGTGCAGCGCGAATCCTATGGCGAGCACGCCCGTGAAGGCGATCGCGCCGACGTGCGCCGATTCGCCGATGGCGAGCCCCTCGGACAGGTTGTGCAGCCCAAGACCGGTGGCGATGGTGAGCGAGAGGGCGCGCGGGCTGGGATTCGGGTGGTCGTGGCGCAGGTGGCCGAAGATGGAGCGGTTGAAATAGACGAGCCCGAGCAGGCCGGCTCCGATACCGACAGCAAAGATCACCGCCATCGCCGCAAACTGGCCGCGCTGTCCCAGCTTGGCGGCGGCTTCGACGGGACCGGTGGCGTGGGTCAGGATGTCCCAGAGGAGGAAGACGAGGATCCCGGTGGCGAAGGCGTTGAGGAATCCCTGGACCGTTTTGGGCAGGCCGCCAATCCTCGCGACCGGAAGGCCGAGAAAAACGGTCGCTCCCGCGACCGCTCCCAGTGCTACCGCCGTGGCCTGGTTCAATCTTCTCCTCTAAGGTTAGTACGGACAAAAGATGGAGTTAGATCGGTCTAACAAAG
>DASZJK010000392.1:0-3630 GCA_035948155.1 Candidatus Dormiibacterota bacterium | reverse complement strand
CCGATCGTCACTCCGCCCGCCGTCTCCGTGAAGATGCCCTCGGTCCTCGCGAGCAGCCGCATCGCGTCGACGATCTCCTCCTCCGTCACCGCCTCGACGACGCCACCCGTCTCGCGCGCGATGCGGTTGACGTATATGCCGTCCGACGGATTGCCGATCGCGATCGACCGCGCGATAGTGTTCGGCTTCACCGGGAGCACGCGGTCGGGCGTGTCGGACACGAAGGCGTTGTACACCGGCGCGCACCCGAGAGCCTGAGCGCCCGTGAACGCGGGTACGCGGTCCGAGCGCACCAGGCCGAGCTCGATCATCTCCCTCACTGCCTGCCGGTGCCGCACGAACTGGCACCCGGAAGCGATCGGGATGATGATCTCATCCGGCAGCTTCCACCCGAGCTGCTCCGCGGTCTCGAACGTCAGCGTCTTCGATCCCTCCGCGTAGAACGGCCGGATGTTGATGTTGCAGAACGCCCACGGCGTGGACTCGACCAGCTGCGAGCACAATCGGTTGACGTCGTCGTAGGTGCCCCGAACCGCGACAAGGTTGGGGTCGAAGACGCTGATCGCCGCAACCTTCGCGGGCTCGAGGTCGACGGGGATGAACACGAAGCACTCGAGGCCCGCCCGCGCGGCGTAGGCCGCGACCGCGTTGGCCAGGTTGCCCGTCGACGCACACGCGATCGTCTCGAACCCGTGAGCACGCGCCCAGCTGATCGCGACCGAAACGACCCGGTCCTTGAACGAGTTCGTGGGGTTCATGCTGTCGTTCTTCACGTACAGGTTGCGAAGGCCCAGCTCGGCGCCGAGCCGGTCGGCCTTCACGAGCGGCGTGTAGCCCTCGCCCAACGTCACCACGTTGACCGAGTCCTCGACCGGGAGCAGGTCGCGGTATCGCCACATCGACTTCGGCCCGTCCTCGATCCGCGACCGCGACACGGTCTTCTTCAACAACGCCTGGTCGTAGACGGCGTCGAGAGGCCCGAAGCACATCTCGCAGACGTGCGTCGCCTGCAGCTCGTACTCGGCGCCGCATTCGCGGCAGCGCAAACCAACGACCTTGGGCATTGCGGCTCAGTTTAGAGAGCGTCTATCCGGAGCCACCACGCATACGTCTGGCCTGGAGCAAGGCCGGGCCGCGTCAACGACGGCTCGACCGCGACCTGCCGGTAGCCGCCGAGGTCGCCGTTGCATACCCAGATGGCGACATCCGGGGCTGACGCCGCGTCCCAGCGAAGGACCACCGGGCCGAGCCGGACGTTGTCGACTGAGCCAGACGCCAGGAAGACCTTGCTGCTCTGGCCTTCAGCTGGACGCGGCGCATCGACGGAGATCTCCATGTCCGGCCGGTAACGGAACAACGGATGCGCACACCAGTACGCGGTGTGCGGCCTGTCACCCACGTTCGTGTAGACGTATGACACCTCGACCGAGTCCCGGAGCGTGATGCGCCGCTCGAGCCGCCACGGCACGAGCCGGCCGGTGCACCGCATGACGCCGTCACCCAGCACCTCCCATGGCAATCGCCATGCCTCCCCGTGGTCGGGCAGAACCGCGGTCGGTTCGAGGTTCGGCACCATCTCGTCCCATCCGAAGGCGCCACCTTCGACAAAACCCTCCGCGGTAGGCTGATCGACTCCGATGCCCTGGTCCAGGATCTCCTCGCCGTCGAGGCGGAGTGACGTGATGCGTCCGCCCCGTTCTGGGCGGATCTCCATGGCCCATCGATTGGCGTTCAGCCTCACCGTGCTCGTGACCCTTGCCGCATGCAGCAGCAAGAATGCGCAGCTTCAACCCCTCCCGAGCTACTCACCGCCGGCCCTGACCTTTCCCAGCCCGGAACCATCGTCGACGCCCACTCCGTCGCACGTCTTCGTCATCGTCCTCGAGAACCGCAGCTACGCGCAGGTGGTGGGCAGCGGATACATCGCGCAGCTGGCGCAGCAGTACGCGTACACATCCGACTATCACGGCGTCTCGCATCCCAGCCTCCCGAACTACCTCGCGCTGACGTCAGGCAGCACCTACGGGATCGCTGACGACGGCTGGCACAGTCTTCCGGCTGGCGGGCTTGGCGCTCAGCTGACCTCGGCGGGCATCACCTGGCGCGCCTACATGGAGGGCATGTCGAACGGCTGCTACCGCAGCCCGTATCCGTACGCCCTCAAGCACAACCCGTTTGCGTACTACGGCGGAACGTGCCCGGCCCAGGTGGTGTCTTTCGCGAACTTCGCCGGCGATATGAGCGGTGACGTCCCGCGCTTCGTCTGGATCACGCCCGACCTGTGCCACGACGGTCACGATTGCTCCAACTCCGTGGTCAACGCGTGGCTCGCGCAGACCGTGCCCACAATCCTCGGCACAAGCGCCTGGGGCGACAACGGTGTGCTCTTCATCACGTGGGATGAGGGCGAGGACAGCGCCAACTCAGTCCTGACGCTTGTGATTCACCCCGACCCGCTGCTCCACCGGAGCGACCGGAGCTACGACCACTACTCGCTCCTTGCGACGATCGAGGACGACCTCGGCCTGGCGCGCCTCGGCGCCGCAGCGCAGGCGACTCCTATCGACGACCTGCTCGCGTCGAAGCCCCTTCCACGATCTCGACAGAAGACGTGATCGAGTCGAGGAACTCCTGGTCGACGGACACGCCAAGACCAGGTCGTGTAGGCACCGGCAGCCGCCCGTCGCGCAGCACGAACGGCTCGGTGATGTCGCGCCGGTAGTACCGGTCCGACGCAGACGTGTCCCCCGGCAGCGTGAAGTTGGGCATCGCGGCCATCGCGACGTTGCCCGCGCGGCCGACGCCGGTCTCGAGCATCCCGCCCATCCAGACCGGCACACCGCGCTCGGTGCACAGGTCGTGGATCCGTCGTGCCTCCAGGTAGCCGCCGACACGACCGGGCTTGATGTTGATGATCCGGCACGCGCCCAGCTCGATCGCGTCGGCTGCGGTCTGGGAAGACGTGATCGACTCGTCGAGGCAGATCGGCGTCTGCACGACCTTCGCCAGCTTGGCGTGGGCCAGGACCTGCTCCTCGGGCAGCGGCTGCTCGATCAGGAGCAGTCCGAATGGGTCGAGCTTGGCCAGGTGCTCGGCGTCGGAGAGCCTGTACGCGGTATTCGCGTCGACCTGGAGCGGGACGTTGCCGAAGCGCTCGCGCACGGCCCGGACCGGCTCGACGTCCCAACCCGGCTTGATCTTCAGCTTGATTCGGCGGTAGCCCTGCTCGAGGTACCCGCCGACGGTCTCGAGCAACGCGGAGACGGTCGGGTGGATGCCAACCGAAACGCCGCAGTCCACCTCATCACGCACCGCGCCGAAGAAGTGGCCAAACGATTCGCCGCGCGCGCGAAGCTCGGCGTCGAGCACCGCCATCTCGATCGCGGCCCGGGCCATCTGGTGGCCGTGGATGGGGCGCAGCAGCGTCGCCACGTCCGACGCGGCCAGGTCGCGGTCGAACAGCCGCGGCAGCATGTGGTGGACAAGGACGTGCTGGGCGCCGTCGACGTACTCCGCTGAGTAGTGCGGGTCCTCGCCCGCGACGCACTCCCCCCATCCCTCGCCGGCGTCGGTGAGGGCTTTCAGTAGGAGGATGTCACGCTGGGTCTGAACGCCGAACGAGGTCTCGAA
>DASZJK010000391.1:0-2507 GCA_035948155.1 Candidatus Dormiibacterota bacterium | reverse complement strand
TACGGGCGCGGTCGACATACTTCGGTACGTGGTCGCCGACGATTGCGGAGTGCTTATCAACCCGACAATCGTCGAGGGCCAGATCACCGGCGGCGTGGCCCAGGGATTCGGCGCGGCGACCATGGAGGAGGTCGTCTATGCGTCCGACGGCCAGCTCCGGAGCGGCACCTTCCTCGACTACTCGATCCCGAGCATCGGCGAGGCTCCCTCGGTCGAGGTCCAGCACCTGCACACGCCATCCACGGTGCATGAGCTCGGCACCAAGGGGGCCGGCGAGGGAGGCACGATCGGCTCGACCGCGGCGATCGCCAACGCCATCGCCGACGCGCTCGGGCTCACCGACCTGACGCTGCCGCTAACCCCCGACCGCATCGCGCGCCGATGACGCCTTACCAGCCGAACAGCTACCTCGAAACAAACGCGTCGCGCCGGCCTGACGTCGTCGCGATATGGGAAGGCGGCGACGAGATCTCCTTCGCCGAATTCCTCGCCCACGTCCAACGCTTACGGAGACTTATTGCGTCAAGGGGGGTTCGGGCCGGCGACGTCGTCGGCGTGCGGCTGCCGAACATCTGGCAGTACGTCGCGCTCGAGATCGCGATCCCGGACCTCGGGGCGACCATCCTCCCCATGCCTCTCAACCTGGGCGAGCACGAGGTGCGCTGGGTCATTGACAAGACCCACCCGCGACTCGTGGTCAGTGAGGCAGTCGACCTCACCTCCACGGAACCGCTGCCCGAGGTCGGGCAGGCCAGTCCGGATCCGGACCGCGTCGTCGAGATCGCGCTCACCTCCGGCACGACCGGAATGCCCAAGCTCGCCTCGCTGAACGCACGCCTCAAGCAGGTCACGTTCGAAGGATTCACCAGCCGCCTCGGGATCACCGAGCAGGACCGGGTGCTGCCCATGACGCCCCTCACCCAAGGCATCGGCGGCATGTGCCTCTACTGCCTGCGCACAGGCGCCGCGCTGGTGATGCTCCGCGAGCCGCACTGGACGCCGCTGCACTGCCTGGAGGTTGCGCGCGAGTCAGCCGCGACGGTTCTCGTCGGCGTGCCCACCAACGTGATCCGAATGCTCAACCACGAGGTCGACCTGCCCCACGTGCGGGCCGTCGCCGTCGCCGGCGCGCCCTTGCCGCCCGAGATCGCCGAGCGCTGGGAGACCCGCACGGGCATTCCCATCTCGAGCTTCTACGGCTCGATGGACGCGGGCCAGCTCGCGGTGGCCAGCCCGACCGACCCGCCCGAAAAGCGCTGGACCACGGTCGGCCGGCCGCATGACGGCGCGGAGTGGGAGATCGTCGACGGCGAGATCTGCATGCGCGGCGACCTGGTGCAGCAGCGCTACTGGGGAGAGGCGTTCGGGCCTTACGCCGAGGATGGTTGGGCGCACATGGGCGACCTTGGTTTCGTCGACGACGACGGATTCCTGCACGTCGTCGGTCGCGTCAAAGACATCATCATTCGAGGCGGGAGCAACATCAACCCGTATGAGGTGGAGTCGATACTGCGCACCCACCGCAACGTTGCCGACGCCTGCGTGGTGGGCAGGCCTGACGTCGAGCTCGGCGAGGTGCCGGTTGTCTTTGTCGTTCCGCGCAACGGCGCAGAGGTGACCCGCGAGGAGCTGGACAGCTTCCTGGGCGAGCGGGGCCTCGCGCATTACAAGTGGCCGGTCGCGGTGCGGCGGCTGAGCGAGCTGCCTCTCTCTGGGCCCGGCAAGGTCAACCGCAAATCGCTGCGAGAAGATGCGCGCAACCTGTAACGACGTCGAGGTGGCGTGGTTCGAGGTTGGGCGCGGCGAGCCGCTCGTCCTGATCCACGGCCTGGCCGACGACCACCGCGCGTGGCGGCGTACGCTGCCCGACCTCGCGCTTCGACACCGCGTGGTGCTCTATGACCTGCGCGGCCACGGCCAGACTTCTTTGGGTAAATCGGATGGAACACTGCGCCAGCTGGGCGATGACCTCGTCGCCTTGATGGACGCGATCGCGGTCGACCGCGCGGACGTTGCCGGGTTCTCGCTGGGCGGGACGGTCGCCATGCGCGCGGCCATCGATCACCCCGACCGGATACACCGTCTTGCGCTGGTTGCGACTTCGAGTCGCGTCGGGCGTTCGGCGGCGGAGTGGTACCGCCGGCGGGTCGAGATGGTCGTACGCAACGACCCGCTGCTGCGACAGACCCTCGACCGGGATACCGCCGACGTGTACGCCGAGGCGCCGGCCGAGCTAGAGGAGGGTTTGCTGATCCGGCGCCAATCGACTGCCGATCCGGGCGGCTACGGCAACGCCTGCGCCGCGATGGCAGCCCTGAATGCGGCGCCCCTCGATCCCGAGCTGCATGCGATCGCCGCCCCGACGCTCATCGTCGCCTCGGAAAGAGACCAGCACTGTCCACCCAGGGCGGCCGAGATCATCGCGTCTGGGATCGGCCGATGCAGGCTCGAGATCATTCCCGACGCGGGCCACGCGATCCCGGTGGAAAAGCCACTCGAGCTGGCGA
>DASZJK010000390.1:0-2908 GCA_035948155.1 Candidatus Dormiibacterota bacterium | reverse complement strand
TATGCCAAGCTGATGACCGGAGAAACCGTCTACGCCGACGGTGGATATCACATCGTCGGTTAGAGGCTGCGCAATGACGGCATCTGATCAACCGGGGGCGACAGAGACTTCAGTTCCGCCGGCGGAGCGCCCTTGCCCGCGAGGTTCCCCAGCGCCACCAGCGCCTCGGCGCGCACGCTCGGGTCATTGTCATTGAGCAGCTCGCGCAGCTCCGGTATCGCGACCTCGATTGCAGGGTGTCCCGGCCCGAGGCGCCCCAGGTGCCACGCAGCCAGACTGCGAACGAAGTATATCCCATCGCGCGTCCCCGCGACCAGAACGGGGATGGCGTCGGGGTTCTCCGTTTCGACTCGCGCCAGCGCAGCGGCCGCCCACATGCGCACGAAGCTCTCCGGGTCGCGCAGCGCGTTGGTGAGCGCGGGGACTGCCTCGCGCGCCGCGGGTCCAATCTCCGCCAGCGCGTGCGCGGCCAGGCGCCGCTCGAGCGGATCGCTGCTCTTCAGTGCTGCGACCCAGTCGCCGGTCGCAACTCCCAGATACGACGGCTCCCCGACCATGCTCTCCCCGTGGCGCGTCAGGCCGTGCCGTCTAGCCGACGGTCCAGGTTGAACGCGGCGCTGATCAATCCCATGTGCGTGAACGCTTGCGGGAAATTGCCCAGTGCCTCGCCGGAGGGGCCCGTCTCCTCGGCGTATAGCCCCAGGTGGTTGGCATAGGTCAGCATCTTCTCGTAAATGAACCGCGCCTCCTCCAGCCGGCCGGCGCGCGTCAGCGCCTCGACGAGCCAGAACGTACACATGTTGAATGTCCCCTCGCTGCCGGTCAGCCCGTCGCCCGCGCCCTTACCCATCTCATATCGATGCACCAAGCTGTCGGAAACCAGCTCCGCCATCGTGCGGTTGATGGTGCCAATCATGCGCGGGTCGGTCGGCGAGATGAAGAACACCAAGGGCATGATGAGGTTGGCCGCGTCTAGCGCGTCGGTGCCGAAATACTGGACGAACGTCCGCCGCTCCGCATCCCAACCCTGCGTCATCACCGCCTCGTAGATGCGGTCGCGCTCTGCGAGCAAGCGGGCATGATCCAGCGGCAGACTGCGCTTCGTCGCCAGCCTGATCGCACGGTCGAGTGCTACCCAACACTGCACCTTTGAGTAGATGAACTGCTGTTGTCCGCCCCGCACCTCCCAGATGCCATCGTCGGGCCTCATCCAGTTATCGGCAACCCATTCGATCGCGCGGCGGACGCGGGACCACGAGTCATACGCGATCGGTGAACCGTACTTGTCGTACAGGTAGACCGAATCCATCAGTTCGCCGTAGATGTCGAGCTGGAGCTGCTCGCAAGCGCCGTTGCCGACGCGCACCGGGCGCGAGCCGCGGTAGCCCTCCAGATGGTCGAGAGTCTGCTCAGGCATCTGGTGGCGACCGTCGATGCCGTACATGATCTGCAACGGGCCAAGACGGGCTCCTTCGATGGCGCGCTGCTCCAACCAGCCCATGAACTGCTCGGCCTCGCTCGTCAACCCCAGGCGCAGGAAGGCGTAGAGGGTAAACGCCGCGTCGCGGACCCAGGTGTAGCGGTAGTCCCAGTTGCGCACCCCGCCGATCTCTTCGGGGAGGCTGCAGGTTGGTGCCGCGACGATCGCCCCCGTCGGCGCGAAGGTCAGCAGCTTCAGCATCAGGGCTGAGCGGTTGACCATCTCGCGCCAGCGACCATGGTAACTGCACTTGCGCAGCCACCGCCGCCAGAACTCGAGGCTCTGCGCCAGCAGCTCGGTGCCGACGGTCCGCGCCTCCAACAGCCCAGAGTCACCATCGCCTTCGACCTGGCGCAGGATGAACGTCGACGGTTCGCCGGGGTTCAGCAGGAACTCGGTGGCGACCCCCGTGCCCTGGCGCGCCAGCGGAAAGCGGCTGATCAGCGAGAACCGGATGCCGGAGCATTCAAACACCGCGCCGCGGCCTTCCAAGGTGACCTGATGCGGTCGTCGCGCGTAGTCGAAAGCGGGTTGGCATTCCAGCCGGAAGCGCACGGCCCCGCGCACCGCCCGCACGACGCGCACGATCTGGTGAGTCTTCTTGCCGCGGCTCGGGTCCTCGACCGGCATGAAGTCAACCACTTCGCCGACCCCCTCGCGGCTGAGGAACCGCGTCACCAGGACGTTGCTGTCGGGCAGGTACATCTGCTTGTGCTGGGTCTCGTAGAGACTGGCGATCTTGAAGAAGCCTCCTTTGCGCTCGTCGAGAATGGCGGCGAAGATGCTTGGCGAGTCGAAATGCGGCAGGCAGCACCAGTCGATCGAGCCGTCCATGCCCACCAGCGCGACCGTGTGCAGGTCGCCGATGACGCCGTAGGACTCGATCGGCTTGTAGGCCATTTTTTCCTCACCGGTCTTTCAAAGAGTGGATTGAAGCGCGGCCAAGATCATTATCGGCATTCGGAGCGAAATTCGAAGCTGCAGCACGTACGCAAGGCAGAACCGCCAATGCCCCGGGGCTAGCCTCACCGGGCTCGCTGGGAATAAGCATAGACCGAGGCGGGGACCACCCGCGCTGATCGAATACCGCAGCCGATGTGGCGGACAAATGTCCTGATGCGGAAGCGCCCTTGCTGGCGGGCTCCCGCTCGCGCGGAAGGGGTGCGGCTCGGACTATGACGTGATCTTGCTTTTCGGCGAGCTGCCGAACGGAGCCTGGCGGGAGACGAGCACGTTTGAGGAGCAGGTCATCGAGACCTTCGCGCACGATCGCGGCACGCTCTTGCTGATAGGGCGCGTTCGGCGCCGAACTCGGCTCGCCCTCCACGGAGGCGCACCCGGCGAGCGCCAAGACCACGAAGAGCGTGGCCATCCGCCTCCGCAAAAGCATTAGTGCCCTCCGATCCGGTGAGCCTGCGTCGCGCTAAC
>DASZJK010000389.1:0-9615 GCA_035948155.1 Candidatus Dormiibacterota bacterium | reverse complement strand
ACGCGCGAGCCGGCGGGATGGTCGCCGGCCGAGGACGTGGGCAGCTGTGCGAGCACGGTCATGTCACCGAGGTCGACGGTCACGCGGCTGATCGCGCCGAGGAAAGCGACCGCGATGACGGTGCCCACCAGTGGCCCGGAGTCACCGTCCGCGCTGCCGGTAATGGTCACCGCCTCCGGCCGCACCAACGCAATCGCCGGACCGGTGGGCACGTCCTTCTGGACGAGGGGCAGCTGCGACCCGCGAACCTCGACGCCGCCGAACTTGACCTCGCCAGGGATGCGGTTGGTAAGACCGACGAAGTCCGCAACGAACGGCGTCGCGGGGCGCGAGTACACGAGCGTGGGCGGGCCGAGCTGCTCCAGCTTGCCGGCCTGCATCACGCCGACGCGGTCGGCGATGGCCAGCGCCTCTTCCTGATCGTGGGTGACGAAGAGCGTGGTGATGCCGACCTCGAGCTGCACGCGCCGGATCTCGTCCCTGAGCCGCGACCGGACCTTTGCATCCAGAGCGGACAGCGGCTCGTCGAGGAGCAACACCTGGGGACGGATCGCAAGCGCGCGAGCGAGTGCAACTCGCTGCTGCTGGCCGCCGGACATCTGGCTGGCGTAACGATTGGCCATCCGCCCCAGGCCGACAAGCTCGAGCACCTCCAGCGCACGCTTCTTCCGCTCAGCCGCACCGACATGCCGCATCTGCAGGCCGAAAGCAACGTTCTCCCACGCGACCATGTGGGGGAACAGCGAGTAAGCCTGGAACACCATGCCGATGTTGCGTTTGTTCGCGGGAAGGTCCGTCACATCCTCGCCGCCGACCACGACCCGGCCCTCGTCCGACTGCTCGAGCCCGGCGAGAAGCCGCAACGCGGTCGTCTTCCCGCAACCCGATGGGCCGAGCAGGGCGACGAGCTCCCCCGGCGCGATGGTCAGCGAGAGGCCGTCGAGCGCGGTGACCGGCCCGTAACGGCGAACCAGGTTCTCGAGCCGGACCTCTACGCCCTGTCGCTCGGTCATCCCGCTGATCCTTGCACAGGGCCGGTGCCGAAGTTGGTTACCGCCTCCGACCGCATCCGCCGGGGCCGGCCGCCGACGAGCGAGATGGCAATGAGCAGCACGAATGCGAACAGCAGGGACGCCACCGCGATGGCTATGGACACCCCCGCGTTCGCGCGGGCGAGATGGACTAGCTCGACCTGCAGGTTGTTGTACAGGAGGTTGTTCGCGATCGTGTACTCGCCGAGCACCAGCGCGACCGAGAGGAGCGTCGCATTGAGGATCGCGTTCGAGATGTTCGGCACGATGATGCGCCACATCACAGAAAACCAGCTCGCGCCCAGGCTGCGCGCCGCTTCGGAAAGCGTCTTGACGTCGATCGCGCCGAGACCGGCGTCGAGGGCGCGGTAGCAGTAGGGAAGGACGAGAACCACGTAGGCCAACGCCAGCGTGAGGATCGAGTCGCTGACGTAGGTGCTCAACCAGTGGTTGTAGAGCGGCGCTAGCCCAACCACCAGGACGATTGCTGGAATCGTCAGGGGCAACAGGCAGATGAACTCGAGGATGCGGCTGAGGCGGCGCAGCTTCAGGCGCACCCAGACCATCGTGGGCACGAGCAGTACGAGCATCGCCAGCGAGGTGACGAGCGCGAGCTCGAGCGAAGCGTCGATGGCGGCTGTGGGAGCCGGGCCGAAGTTGAAATCGACAAGGTCGGGGTAGCTGAAGATGGACCGCCAGTACTCCAGCGTGCGCTCGCCGTGGATTCCACGCGTCGAAAACTCGAGCATCGCGATGATCGGCACGAGGAAGAAGACGGCGGCCAGCAGGAACGTGACGCCGCGGAAGAGCTGCAGCTTGATGCGACGCGAGCGATAGAGACTCTGCCGCGCTACAGCCACTTCGCCGTCCTCCGCTGGAGCAGGGAATACCCGATGGTGACCAGCGTGACGATGACGATCATCTCGACCGCGATCGCTTTGGCGAAGCCGGGTTCCACGGCGCCAACCTCACTGCTGAGCGCGCCGGCGATCTGCTGTGCGAGCACTGGGCCGCCCTGGTTGATCAGCGCGTTGGCGGTCGCGTAGGCGGAGAAGGCATTCGCGAACAACAGAAGCGTGGCTCCGAGAAACGCCGGAAACAGGATCGGGCCGGCCACATGGCGCCAGTAGTGCCACGTGCTACCCCCAAGGCTTTCCGTCGCCTCACGCCATTGCGGCTTGATGCCGTCGAGCGCCGGCAGGAACACCAGAACCATCAGGGGAATCTGGAAGTACAGGTAGACGAGCACGAGGCCAGGGATCTGGAAGAGCCAGATGCTCCCGGCGTAGTAGTCAAATCCGTGCGACTGAAAGAAGAGATAAACGAATCCCGCCGGACCGATGCTCGCGATGAACGCGAAGGCAAGAGTCACGCCACCGAACTGGGCGAGGACGCCTGAAGCGGACACGACCAACCTGCGCAAGACGCCGTTGGGGCGCCCTGTGACGATCGCGTATGCGAGAAGCGCACCCAGAGTCGCGCCGACGATCGCGGTGACCGCCGAGATGCCTATGGTGTCGACGGTCGCCTTGACGACGTACGAGCGCGAAAGGTGAGCGAAGTTGTCGAGCGTGAAGGCGTTGTTGGCGTCAAAGAAAGCGCCGAACGCAACGATGGCCGTAGGCAGGAGCAGGAAAAGCAGGACGTAGACGAAAAACGGGAGCGTGCCTACCCAGTCAAGAGATAATCGCCGGCCGCCCAGCACTGGGCGGCCGACTTTGGTCACTACAGCCGGACTTCCGGCGGCCGTCAAGAAATCGCTGCGTCCCAGTGAGCGACGACGTAGTTTTTCGCTGCCGTAGCCTGGGCATCAGTCAGGAACACCGGCGTGCCGGTGACCTTGGGCAGGTTCGCCGCCGCGGTTTGGTCTACCGTCCCCTTCTGCACCATGGCTGCCAATCGGACCGGTCGAGCCTTGCCGGCAAGCCACAGGTTCTGGCCGGTGTTGGAGTAGAGGAACTCCTCCCACAGACGCGCTGCGGCCGGGTGGGGGGCGTTCTTGTTGATCGCCTGGTTGTAGTAGTCGCCGATGAGTGCGTTGTTCGCCTCGAAGACCTTCCAGGTCGGGACGTCGGCGCCGTGGGTGGCGTTGAGGTAGTCCCAGTCGAAGACCACCGGCGTTGTGCCGTTCTTGACCGTCGCATCAGTGGCCTGAACTGGCGAGAAGTTACCCGCTTGCTTCAAGCGGTGGAAGAAGTCGATGCCCTTGCTGATGTCGTTAGGGGTTCCGCCTTCGGCCAGGTTGGCCATCATCACGCCGTTTAAAGCGGCATTGGCCTGCTTCGGGTTTCCATTCAGGGCGACCTTGCCTTTGAACTCTGCCTTGAACAGATCGTCGACGGATGTGATGGCCGGCAGCTTCGCCGAGTCGTAGCCGATCGACATGTAGCCCCCGTAGTCCTGGACATACAGGCCGGTCGCCTCTTTCTGGGCGGTGGGGATGTCATCCCAGGTGGACACTTTGTAGGGGGCGTATAGCGTCAAATTCGCCAGCGTCACCGCCTTGCCGATGTCGAGCACATCAGGCGCGCGGCTCGTCGTGCCGAGAGACTGCACCGCGTTCACCTCGTCCTGGCTGCTGCCATCGGGGTTGTCCGAGGTGATGGGAATCCCATACGTGGCGGTGAACTTGTCGATGATGGCGCCGTAGTTCGCCCAGTTCCGGGGAACGGCGATGATGTTCAGACGGCCCTCCGACTTGGCGGCCGCGATCAGTCCGTCAGTCCCGCCGCAGGCCGAAGCCGACGTCGCGGTCTTCGCGGTCGATTCGCTGCACGACGCCGAGCCGCTGCTGTTCGAGCTGCCGCATGCGGCGACCACGAAAACTGCGACCACGGCAACGGCCAGGTGGCGCCAGAGATTACCCAACTTCATGCTCCGTCTTCCCCTCCCAAGAACGGCCCGTCACAGGCCAAAAGCAACCGGTGGCAGGCCAATCATGGCGTGATGCGGCCGATGTTGCAAGGATGGAACTCCGGCGTGTCGTTGATTTCAGTTAGGCGCCGGTTAATCCGCTATGGCCGTCAGGTTTCAGCGCGCTTGCCGCGGTAGCCGAGCTTGCGCGACAGCTCGGCGGAGGCTTCCACGGTCAGGCGGTCCAGGTCGCTCCGGTCCCTCAGCCGGTGCGAGGGGCCTGAGACGTCGAGGGCGGCGACCATCTCTCCGTCGGGGCCGAAAACCGGGGCCGCGATCGCGTCGAGTCCCATCTCGAGCTCCTCGTGTGTCCTGGCCACGCCCGACCGGCGGGCCTGATCGAGCTGGGCCCCGAGCTTGGCCGGATCGGTGACCGTCCTGGCGGTGATCTTCTGGAGTGGTTCCGCCAGCAGCCGCTCGCGGACCGCTCGGGGGCCGAATGCGAGGAAAGCTTTGCCGCTCGCGGTGCAGTGGACCGGGTAGCGGCGCCCGAGCCAGTTGACAGTGACGACCGAGTTCGAGGCCGTCGCCTGCTCGATCGGGACGATGTCGTCGTCGATCAGGAGCTCGAACGTCGCCGTCTCGCCCGACGCCGCCGCCAGCCGCTCGCAGATCGGGCGGGCCAGGTAGCGAAGGTCGAACTCCCCGGTGACGACGCTCGCCAGCTGGGGTAGGCGGCGACCCAGGCGGTAGCGGGCTGTGCGCGAGTCGCGCTCGACGAGCGCGTGGCGCTCGAGCGTCCCGAGGAGGCGAAGGGCCGTAGAACGGTGCACGCCCAGTCCGCGGGCAAGCTCGGCCCCCGTCTGCAATCCGCTCTGCGCAAGCATGTCCAGGATCGCGATCGCCCGCTCCACGGACCGGACCGAAAGATCCCGGACCTCGTTGCTCATTGCGCAACATTATCGTTGTGCGCAACAATGTGCGGGTGAGCCGGGAAGAAGAGATCCGGGCCGCCCTGTTCGACCACACCCTCAACGGACACGCGCCCGAGGTCAAGGCACTCACCGAAGAGGGACTGCAGCTGGGCATGGATCCGATGGACATCCTCTTCAAGGCCCTGATCCCCTCACTGGAGGAGGTCGGCCGCCGCTTCGAGAAGGGCGACTTCTTCGTGCCCGAGATGCTCATCGCCGCCCGCGCGATGCAGGGCGCGCTGGTCATCCTCCGGCCGCTCATCGCCGAGACCGGCGCGCAGCCTGTCGGCCGCTACGTGATCGGCACCGTCAAAGGCGACATCCACGACATCGGCAAGAACCTGTGCGTGATCATGCTCGAGGGCGCGGGTTTCGAGGTTTACGACCTGGGTGTCAACACACCGCCGGAGAAGTTCGTCGAGGCGGTCCAGCAGCACCAGCCCGACATCGTCGGCTTCTCCGCCTTTCTGACCACAACCATGCCAATGTTCAAGGCCAACATCGAGGCCCTGACCAAAGCGGGGCTGCGCGACAAGGTGCACATCGCGGTCGGCGGCGCCCCGGTCACGCTGGAGTACGCCAAGCACGTCGGCGCCGACAGCTACGCGCCCGATGCGTCGATGGCGACCCGAATGGCCAAGGAGCTTGTGGGCGATCGCAGCGAAGGCTCGCGGGGTTCCAAGGCGCTGGAGCAGGCCGTGATGAAGATCGACGAGACGCTGAGAAAGGGCTAGGTCCTTGGAAACCCGTCTGACCTCGCGCTCGCGCGAGGTTGTGGTCTCCGGCGATCGCCCGTTCGTGATCATCGGCGAGCGCATCAACCCCACCGGCCGCAAGGTGCTGGCCGCCGAGATGAAGGACGGGGTTATGGACCGGGTCCGCTCGGACGCGAAGGCTCAGGCCGTCGCCGGTGCCCACATGCTCGACGTCAACGCCGGCATCCCCGCGATCGATGAGCCCGCGCTCCTGGTCGCGGCGATCAAGGCCGTGATGGAGGTCACCGACGCTCCGATCTGCATCGACTCTTCGATCATCGAGGCGCTGGAAGCAGGTCTCAGCGCTTACGAAGGCAAAGCGCTTGTCAACTCCGTCACCGCGGAGGAAGAGCGGATGGCGCGAATCCTTCCGCTCGTCAAGAAGCACGGCGCAGCGGTCATCGGCATGGCCAACGACGAGAACGGCATCTCGATGGTGCCCTCGGAGCGTCTTGCCCTTGCCCGGCGCATCGTCGAACGCGCCGCGGACCACGGCATCCCCCAGGAGGACGTGATCATCGACCCCATCGCGATGACCGTCGCGGCCGACCCGACGTGCGGCGTCATCACGCTCGAGACGATGCGGCTCATCCGCGATGAGCTCGGCAACAACATGACGTGCGGCGCGTCGAACGTATCGTTCGGCCTGCCCGATCGTCCCACGGTCAACGCCGCCTTCCTGCCGCTTGCGATGCACGCTGGGCTCACCTGCGCTATCACCAACCCTCTGGAGGCGCAGGTGCGGCGCGCGATCCTGGCCGGCGATCTGCTCCTGGGTCACGACGAGTACGCGATGCGATGGATCGCGAGCTTCCGCGCCGAGCAGAAGGCCGCCGCCACGCCGGCGCGCGCGCAGGGCGCACCTCCGCCGGAGCGCGCGCAGGGCGCACCTCAGTGATAGCGCGCAAGCTCGAGGTCACCTATCTCCCTTACGAAAGGACGACGCGCGTGCCCGCCGGGACGACGGTCTTTTCCGCCGCGCACTGGATCGGCCTGCCCATCGACTCGACGTGCGGCGGCCGCGGCACCTGCGGCAAATGCAAGGTGCGCGTGATCGAGGGGCTGCCCGACGCCTCGGGCGCGGACCACCGCCTGCTCCGGCCGCAGGAGATCGCCGAGGGCTGGCGGCTGTCATGCCAGGCGCCGATCTACGAAGACATGAGGTGCGAGGTGCCGCAGCTGCTGCGCGTACCGAAGGCGGCGACGATGGGCCTCGGCCGGCTGGTCATCCTCGACCCCAACGTGCGCAAGGTGTACCTCGAGCTGAGCGAGCCCACCCTGGATGACCAGCGCAGCGACGTCGCCCGGCTGAAAGAAGCGCTGACCGTGGAGGGTCATGACATGGCGGCGGGCGTCGCGGTGCTGCGCACGCTGCCGAGCGTCTTCCGCGAGGCGGGGTTCCGCGTCACAGCCGTGTTAGCGGGTGAGCACCTCGTCGCGGTGGAGCCGGGAGACACGACCGGCGATTGCTTCGGGGTGGCGTTCGACGTCGGAACCACGACGCTCGTGGGCACGCTCATGAACCTGCGCACGGGAATGGCCGCGTCGGTGCAGTCGACGCTCAACGGCCAGGCACCGTTCGGCGCCGACGTCATCTCGCGGATCAGCCATGGCATGAACGGACCGGAGGCGATCGTCGAGCTGCGAGACGCCGTGGTGGCGACCATGAACTCGATCCTCGACGAGCTCTATGGCGAAACGGGAGTCACCCCGGCGCAAACCTACGAAGCAGTTGTCGTCGGCAACGTCACGATGCTCCATCTGCTGCTCGGCGTCGATCCGAGCCCTCTATCGATGTCGCCCTTCACACCGGCGTTCATGGACCAGCTGAGCATCGACGCGCGCGACGTCGGCCTTCACATCCATCCTCAGGGTTACGTCCAGACGCTGCCTGCGCTCGGTGCGTACGTCGGCGCCGACATCGTCGCCGGGGTGCTTGCGACCGGCGTCGTGCGCGAGGACAAGCTCCGCGTCTTCGTCGACGTCGGCACCAACGGCGAGATCGTCCTGGGCAGCGCGCAGCGCGCCCTCGCCACCGCCGCGCCCGCAGGACCCGCGTTCGAGGGCAGCCAGATACGCTGCGGGATGCGCGCCACGACTGGCGCGATCGAAGGCGTGACGCTAAGCGATCGGGTGGACCTGCAGGTTATTGGCGGGGACGTCGTGGCCCAAGGGATCTGCGGCTCGGGACTTGTGGACGCGGTGGCGCAGCTGCTGCTCGCCGGGCTGATGGACCATTCGGGCCGCCTGAAGCTGGCCGAGGACGTCCCGCACCACCCGCTGCGCGACCGGCTCATCGACATCGACGGAATCCGCGCCTTCCTGCTCGCGGACGGCGTCTACCTGACGCAGCGCGACATCCGCGAGCTCCAGTTCGCCAAGGGATCGATCGCGACCGGCATCAAGATCCTGATGGACATCCTCGGCGTCACCCCGGGGGACCTCGACGAGGTGCTGCTGGGTGGCTCGTTCGGGTCGTACCTCAATCCCGAGAGCGCGAAGGTCATCGGCCTGGTGCCGCCCGTCGACGTGGGCAGGATCATCGCGGTCGGCAACTCGGCGGGCGAGGGCGCGAAGATCGCTTTGCTTTCCTATCGCGAGCGGCAGGTCGCGTTCGAGCTGCCGGCGCGCATCGAGTACATCGAGCTGTCCGGACGGTCGGACTTCAACGATTCCTTCATCTCCGTGCTGGGCTTCCCGCAGCTGCAAGGAGTTTCGTGAGCGCCGCCACGGCCCTCGTCATCTGCGGCGCGCTCGGTCGCGAGGTCAAGGAGATCGTGAGGAGGCGCGAGTGGGACGTCGACATCTACGGGCTCTCCGCGTACCTCCACCTGTATCCGTCGCGCATCGTCGACGAGCTCCATGAGAAGCTCCGCGAGCTGCGGCCGCGCTACGAAAAGCTCGTGGTGGTGTACGGCGACTGCGGGACCACGGGTAAGCTCGAACCGATCCTGGAAGAGTTCGGCGCGTCACGCCTTCGGGGTCCGCACTGCTACGAGGTGTTCGCGGGTGGGGAGCGTTTCGCGGAGATCGCCGAACAGATGCCCGCGACCTTCTTCCTCACCGACTGGCTCGTGCGCAACTTCGACCGCGCCGTCATCAAGGGCCTCGGCCTCGACCGGTATCCGGAGCTGAAATCGATGCTGTTCGGCAACTACGAGGCTGTCCTCTTTCTGCGACAGGTTCCCAACCCACGGCTGGCCGAGAAGGCCAACGACATCGCGCGGTATCTGGGACTTCCTCTCGCGATCGAGGACGTCGGGCTGGGAGAGCTCGAGGACCGGCTCGCCGAGCTGGTCAGCGCATAGGTGGCGAAGTACCAGGTGATGTACTGGAAGCACATCCCGTCGCAGGTCAAAGCCTGGGACGGAGAATCGGAGGAAAAGCGCATGATGCCCGACTACTTCCAGGCAGCGATCGACGCCTACGCGATGAAGGACGGCTCGACCGACATGGACGCCTACCTGGAGGGATGGAGATGGGGACCGGTCGAGGAGCGCGCGGGCCAAGCGCAAGAGATCATCGCCGCGCTGGTTGAAGAGTTGACGGCGGCTCACCCGCGGTCGAAACTGCTGAACCCGACATGAACGAAGCCATCCTCGACGAGCTCCAGAACAGCCAGCAGCTGATGATCGCCATGCTGCGTGTCTCGGCGGAAGATCCGTCCGCGCGAGTCGGCGCCTGGGACCTGCGCGACATCGCGGCGCATCTCGCCGCGTCAGAACGCGAGGCGTACCTGCCGAGGGTCCGGGCGATCGCGGCCGGCGAGAACCCGACGTTCGGGTTCTACAGCAACGACGACACGGACTTCAGCGGGATCCACCTCGACGACGCGCTCGACGAGTGGGTCGGGACTCGGACGATTCTGCTCGGCTTCGTGCGGACGCTCGACGAGGAGCAGCGGACGAAGCTGACGGGCCGCCACGAGACGTTCGGGGACGTGAGCGTAGATCGCTACCTCGAGATCGCTCTGCGTCACGACCGCGACCACCTACTCGGCCT
>DASZJK010000388.1:0-2970 GCA_035948155.1 Candidatus Dormiibacterota bacterium | reverse complement strand
CGAAGTACGCGATGCCTCCAGCCATCGCCGACATGAAGATGGCAAGCACGACGATGAAGCTGGTGCGTAAAGGGCTAAGCCGCCGGCGTGATGCTCTGACGCGGTGCCCGCTTCGAAAACCGAGCGGCACGGGGCAGCATTGTACGCCGCGGCTCCGTACATGGATGTAAGCGACCTGTTAAGACGAGTCGGTTTTCAGTGATGCCCGAGGGCGATCTGAACTGCTTTGACGACAAGCAGGAGCACCGCGATCCCGAGATACACCTGCATCGCGAGGACTGCGATCCGCCGGCCCAATGACCACTTCGCGGGTTGAAGGAGGGCGAGAGCGGGCATTCGCCAGTTGGCCTTTTCGTCGGCGGACATCTGTGGCGCGCGCGCCGGACTTCGCACGATGAGGACGGCGGCCACGACCATCGCGATGATCAGGATCGCGGTCAACACCACGACCAACCTGGTCACGTCGATCGAAGTGAAGATGGTCGAGATGATGAGGATCAACGAGAGCTCCAGCAGCACGCTCACTATGACGGTGGCCACGATGTTGAGCCACGGCTTGTTGACCCATGGCCCAAGCACGTCGATGTCGTTGCACAGCAGCACCAGGAACACCGAGGCGCTTGGAAGCAGCACCCCCGCGAGGGCCTGGACGGCTACGGTGATCAGGCTCGCCAGGTAGTCGTTCGAAACCAGCACCAGGGCGGCCGCGACTACGACCATCCCGGCGTACATGCCGTAGAAGAGCTTTGCCTCCCTGAATCCGCGGTGCAGCGAATGCCGGATCCCGAAGATGTCGCCGAACGCGTACGAGGTCGCCAGCGTGACGGCGGACGCTCCGACGATGGAGGCGTCGAACAAAAGGACCGCGTAGATCGCGCCCAGGAGGTAGCTGTTGTGCTGGCGGAATCCAAGCGCCACCGACAGTGCGTCTGAGAAGTTCCCGAACTCCCTGGTGCCTGAGAACACGGACGCGGTGGCCATGATGATCGCCGACGCCCCGATCACAACGACCACAGAACCGATCACGGTGTCCGCCTTCTCGTACGCAAACCAGCGCGGCGTGATGCGCTTGTCGATGACGTTCGACTGCTGGAAGAAGAGCTGCCAGGGTGCCACCGTGGTTCCGACGATCGCGATGATCAACAGAGCGGCGGTCGACGTAAAGCCCCCGTGGATGCTCGGGATCAAAAAGCCCCTGGTCGCGGCGCCCGGGTCCGGATGCGCCATCACCGCGAGTGGGATCACAAGCAAGCTGATGCCGAGGAACACGAACATCGCCCGCTCCCATCGCCGGAAGTTGCCGCTCGCCGTGATCCCGATCAAGATGCCCGCCGCCAGCGGAACCACCAACCATTTCGACATGCCGAAGTATTCGGACGATTGCTTGACGCCGACGAACTCGGTAGCGATGGTCAGGAAGTTGAGGATGAAGAGGTCGCCGACGGAGAACGCCGCCCAGAACTTCCCGAAGCGCTCCTTGATAAGCCGCGCGTGGCCGACACCGGTCACGGCGCCCAGACGAACGACCATCTCCTGGTTGACGATCAGCACCGGGACCAGGAGCAGCAGGGTCCAGAGCAGCGAGTAGCCGAAGTCCTGGCCGGCCTGGGAGTAGGTGGTGACGCCGCCGGCGTCGTTGTCGCCGACCATCACGATGATGCCGGGACCAAGAACCGCGAGCAACGTCAGGATGCGGCGCCGCCATGTGCGCCGCGGCGCCACGTCGCTCACGCGGATCGTGCCGAACGCCCCGTGAATGTCGCCGAGGTGCATCTCGTCGAGCACCGCGGACGTTGGCTTCAAGCGCGAGTCCTTGCCGTTTGGCTCGCGCTCGGACATGACGGTCTATACCCCGGAGGAGGCCTCGACGCGCGCGCGCCACTCTTCGGGCACGAGCGCCTCGATGACATCGTCGGATGAGATCGCGCCGATCAGGTTGCCGGCCGCGTCCGTCACGGCCAGAGCGGTGAGGTTGTAGTCGGCCATCATCAACGCCACGTCGGAGAAATCCGCGTTGCCGTGGACGGAGCAGCCCGTCAGCTCGACCTCCTCCACCTTGAGGACGCGGTCGGCGCGGAGCAGGTCGACGACGCCCGCGCTGCCGATGTATCGACCGTCATGCTCGGTCACGAAGACTGTGGTCAGCAGCTGGTGCGGAACTTTGTCATCCGAGTGCACCGCTTCGAGCGCCATGTCGACGCTCGCTCCGCGCTCCACAGATATGTAGTCCGGGCTCATCATTCCGCCGGCGGTGCTCGGGTGGTACTGAAGCAGCTTGCGCAGCTTGTGCTGCTGGGAAGGCGAGAGGTTGTCGAACACCGGCTTGCGGCGCTCCTGGTCGAGCTCGCTGAGGAGGTCTGCCGCGTCATCTGGCGCCATGCGATCGAGGATGCTCGCGGCGTCCTCGTTCGACTTCGAGCGGATGAACTCGACCTGGTGCTCCGGGTCCAGCTCCTCGAAAACATCCGCGGTCAGGGCCGGATCGCCCTCGACCGCCTCGATGATCTCCTGCCCCTCTTCATGCGAGGCACCCTCGACGATGTCGGCGATCTGCGCCGGATGCAGCCGGCGGAGGCGCTGCAGCGGCAGGCGCAGCCGGGCCGTCGGCACGTGGGAGACGAACGGCTGGACGTCTTTCCAGTCGAGGATCGAGTGACGCCTGAGGTCGGGCCTGCCGCGTCGGGGGACGAGACGGCGGATCATCGCCTGCGGGCTGCGGTCAATGCCGGCCAGGTGCCAGCCGTCGTCGCCGGGGGCGAGCACCAGGTCGTGGGCCTGCACGATGCGGCCCTTGTTCACGTCCATCACGTGACGGCCGAGGACGTCGGCGGCGAGCAGAACCTCTCCTGGGCGCCGCTGGAACGGCTCGGTCCGGATGGTCGGAGTGTTGAGGCGCACCCCGCTGGGCTCGAGGCGCTCGATCACGTCCTTGCCGATGAACACGTCCTGCGCGCCGACCCGCACCTTGAG
>DASZJK010000387.1:0-3403 GCA_035948155.1 Candidatus Dormiibacterota bacterium | reverse complement strand
CAGATCGGCCGGCCGCGCGCGTGACTCGAGCAGCGTGCGCACGCCCAGGTACGCGAGGTAGCACGCGCCCACGATCTTGAGCAGGAAAAGCACCTCGCCCGAGGTTCGCAGCAGCGCGGACAGGCCGACCGCCGTGGCCGTAACCCAGATCACAAGTGCGAGCGCGATGCCGCTGGTCGTGAGCACGACCCCGCGACGGCCGTGCGCGAGAGCGTTCCTGGTGACGACCGCCATGTCCGGACCGGGGGTCACCGCGAGAAGCAACGAGACGCCGGCGAAGGCGAGCAGCTGGGTATCCATCAAGCCAGCTCTGGAAGGTCGAAGGAGATCTCGTACACCCCGCCGATGAGCTTGGCCTGGTGGATCCAGCCCATCTTGTGCAGGAGGCCGAGCATCTCGCGGTTCTCCGGCAGGACGATGAGCTGGAAGCTCCTGATCCCCTGGCCCCGGGCGACCCGCGCAAGCTCCGCAAGCAGGACCGTCCCGAGGCCGCGGCGCTGGAACTCGTCAATCACCGCGACGGCCACCTCGGCCAGGTCGGTGTCGCGGGCGCGGTCGTAGCGCGCCACGCCCACGATCCTCTCCTTTTGGCTGGAGCCGCCGTGGGGCCGGTGCGTCGTCGCGACGATCGCGAAGCGGTCGTGGTAGTCGACCACGGCCAGGCGATGCGCCATCGCGTCGGACATGCGCTTGATCGGCGAGAAGAACCGGAAGTAGACCGTCCGCTCCGACATCGCCGCGACCGCCTCGTGGAGCAGCGGCTCGTCCTCGGCGACGATCGGCCGGATGTGCAGCTGCGTGCCGTCGCGCAGCTCGATGGTTCGAGGGTCAAAACCGGTGGAGACCATGCGCCTAAACGGTAACCTGCCGCCGTGGCGCAGGCTTCCCGACGCTGGCGGAACCTCGGCATCGCGGCCGGCGCGGCCACGGCGACGCTGTTTGCCGCCTTCGACCTGTACCAGTGGATCTCCGCGTACGCTTCGAACCACTTCCACAACGACTTCACCTTCTACTACGCGGCGGCGCGGGTTGGCCTGGGCCACGGATGGTCTTCGATCTACGACCTCGCCATGCAGCAGGCGGAGCTCAATGCGATCGGCTCAGGGATCACGATCGCCGAGCTCGCCCGATACATCAGCCCGCCGCCGGTCGCCTGGCTGGCCGTGCCACTGACCCCCCTGCCGTACCCGGTCGCGTATTGGACCTGGAGCGTTCTGTTGCTGGTCGCGCTCGGCCTCACGTGGCTCTGGGCCGCGCCAGGCGCGGGACGCGCGCGCGTCATCTATCTGTTGGCCGCCATCGGGTGGCTGCCGGTGGTCTACAGCCTGCAGCTCGGGCAGCCGGGACTCCTGGTCGCGGCCGGCGTCGCGGGTTCCTACGCGCTCATGCGATCCAACAGGCCTGTGTGGGCCGGAGTCGCTCTAGGAGCTCTGGCGTTCAAGCCACAGCTCGCATTTCTCCTGCCTTTCGCGCTGCTCGCGGCTCGCGAGAATCGTGCGTTTGCCGGAAGCGTGATCGCGCTTGGTGCGCTGGCCATTGTGTCCGCGATGGCGCTGGGACCCGGCGGCGTGAGCGCCTACATCGATCGCTTGAGCTTCGCCTCCAGCGTGCCGGTGAACCGCGAGCTGACCCTCGGATTCCGATCAGCCGAGATCTTCGTCGGAGCATGGACGATCCTGATCGCGAACCGCCTCCGCCGTCGCGGCGTCGAATGGGTCTACGCCTGCGCTCTTGTCGGCGGGATGCTCGCGACACCGTACGCGCACCTCGACGACCTGGCGATGCTCGGATTGGGAGCATGGCTGGTGCTCAGGTCCGACCCGCCGCGTTGGGCCGGGGCCTACATCCTCGCCGCGGTGATCGCGATCGAGGGAGAACCGTTCTGGGGTCCGATTCCGGTGATCGCGTCAGAGGTCGGCGGGCTCGCGCTCCTTTCCCTCGCCGCGGTCAGGTCCCGTGGCGGCCTGACCCTTCCACAAATCGACGCGCGCCCTCTCGAGCTTCGCCCGAAGCAATGACCTCGGCGCCGCCCCGGTACTCGGCGGCGGCCGCATCCTCGAGCGACAGCGACCACTGGTTCAGGACGCTGCGGCGATCGGCCCTCAGCCCTTCCTGCGGAAACGCGGCCAGGTCGCGCGCCATCGACTGAGCCGCGGCGAGCGCGTGGCCGGCATTCACGACCCGGTCCACCAGGCCGATCTGGAGCGCTTCGTCGGCGGACACGGCTCGGCCGGTGAGGATCAGGTCGAGCGCCCGGCCCTGCCCGATCATGCGTGGAAGGCGGATCGTGCCGAGGTCGATCGCGGGCACACCGAATCGCCGGTTGAGCATGCCGAGGGTGGCGTCGCGGGCGACGACGCGAAGGTCGCACCAGATCGCGAGCTCGAGCCCGCCGCCGACGGCGTAGCCCTCGATCGCCGCGATCACGGGTTTGCTCAGCTGCATGCGCGTGGGTCCCATGGGCCCGTCTCCCGACTCGCTCAGCCGGTACGAGTCTTCCCGGGCAAGGGCCTTCAGGTCGAAACCGGCGCAGAAGTTCCCGTCCGCGCCGGTGAGAACCGCGACCGCCAGCAATTCATCCGCGTCGAAGCGCCGGAACGCGTCGGCGAGCGCGCCCGCCGTCTGGCCGTCCACGGCGTTGCGCACGTCGGGTCGGTCGATGGTGACGGTCGCGACCGCACCTTCGACCTCGTAACGAACTGGGGACTTAGAGCGCGCCTCGCTCGTGGTCGTCTTCCATGAACGGATAGCGGTGGTCCGTCGGAGGCACGTAAGTCTCCTTGATCACACGCGGGCTCACCCAGCGGATGAGGTTGAGGAACGAGCCTGCCTTGTCGTTCGTGCCTGACGCGCGCGCGCCGCCGAAGGGCTGCATGCCAACCACGGCGCCGGTTGGCTTGTCGTTGATGTAGAAGTTGCCTGCGGCGTTGACCAGCTTCTCCGAGGCGGTGCGAATCGCCTGCCGGTCCCGCGCGAACACTGCCCCGGTCAGCCCATACGGGCTGGTCCGGTCGCAGAGGTCGATCGTCTCCTCAAACTTTCCGTCAGCGTATGGGTAGACGGTGAGAATCGGACCGAACAGCTCCTCGCGCAGCAGCTTGAAGTCGGGGTCGGTGGTCTCGATGACCGTGGGCCGTATGAACCACCCTACTTTGTCGTCGCCCTTTCCTCCGGCGACCACCTTCGCGCTTTCCTGCTTCTTCGCGTACTCGATCGCGTTCATATGGTTGCGGTACGCGCGCTCGTCGATCACGGCGCCCATGAAGTTGCGGAAGTCGGCGACGTCGCCCTGCGGGATCGACTCGACCAGGTCCACGAGCTCGGATTTCATGGCCTTCCACATCGACTGCGGGATGTAGGCGCGCGATGCGGCCGAGCATTTCTGGCCCTGGTACTCGAAAGC
>DASZJK010000386.1:0-4947 GCA_035948155.1 Candidatus Dormiibacterota bacterium | reverse complement strand
TCATGGCCGAGCACTCGATGTGCCATCCGGGCCGGCCCTTGCCAAACCGTGAATCCCACGCTGCGCCGATCTTCTCGTCGCCCGGTTGTGGTTTCTTCCAGAGGGCGAAGTCGCTGACGTTTTCCTTGTCGTACTTGTCCGTGGCGACGCGCGCACCCGGCTTGAGACCCGCGCGGTCCAGGTGGCTCAGTGCCCCGTACCTCGGAAAGCTCGCGATACGGAAATAGACGTCGCCCTCGGACTCGTACGCGTTGCCGTTCTTCAGCAGCGTTTCGATCATCTCGACCATCTCGGGGATGTGCTCGGTCGCACGCGGGTAGTGCTCGACCTTCTGCGCCCGAAGCGTGGCCATGTCTTCGAAGAAGGCCTGGGCGTAGGGCCCGGTGTACTCGGCGATGGTCGTGCCGGCATGCATGGCCTGGTCGAGGATCCGGTCGTCGATGTCCGTGAGGTTCATGACGTGGTCGACCCTGTAGCCGCTCACCTGCAGGTGGCGGCGGACAAGGTCATAGAAGAGGAATGCGCGCAGGTTGCCGACGTGGGCGTAGTTCCAGACGGTCGGGCCGCAGGTGTACATGCGGACGACGCCTTCTTCCAGGGGTTCGAAGATGTCTTTGGTGCCGGTGAGGGTGTTGTGGAAACGAAGGGTCACGGATCTAGTCTCGCGGAAACTCAATTCCCCACGTTTTGACCAAAACGCACCGAATCCCAGCGGAATTACGTGCGTTTTGCGCAAAAGGCGCTCAATTCGAAGAGCTAGGGGGCGAGCTCCTGGATCGTGGCCACGGCCTGCGCGGCGATGCCTCTGCCTTGCCCCAACGGACCAAGTCCTTCGGGCGACTTACCCTTGACGTTCACGTCTTGCGTGCCGAGGCGCTCCGCGAGGTGAGAGCACATGGCCGCAAGATGCGGCTCCAATCGCGGTTCCTGGGCGATCACGGTGCAGTCGACGTTCACCACGCGGAATCCCGCATCACCCAGCGCTTTGACAGCGGCAGACAGCATCTCCAGGCTTGATGCGTCCTTGAATCTCGCATCGCTAGCCGGAAACATCCGGCCAATGTCGCCGAGCCCGGCGGCGCCGAGCAACGCGTCGATGACTGCGTGCGTCAGCACGTCCGCGTCCGAGTGTCCGTCCAGCCCGGACGTATGCGCAATTCGCACGCCGCCGAGCACCAGCGGCCTGCCCGCGACGAGCGGGTGGACGTCGTAGCCGATGCCGACCCTCACCGCGCCTCGTGTCTCGTAGTCGAGGGCCGCAGCCGGATTCGCGGGATCGGCGGCCGGAGCCAAGGAAGGGGTGGCGCGACGAGGAGCGCACTCGTCAGTGCGCGACGAGCGAGCGCCGGGCCCCCTGACGCAGGCTTGGGCGCCTCCGGCGCCCGGCCGCCTAGCCCGCGAAGACGCGCGGAACTTCGGCTACGAGACACGAGAGGTCTCGTGCTCCCGGATGAGCGCCTCCACCACCTCGAGATCCTCTGGAGTGGTGAGCTTGATGTTCGCCGGCTCGCCCGGCACCACCGTGACAACGTGCCCGGTCGCTGCGACGAGCTGTGCGTCGTCGTCGCCGACCAGCCCTGCGTCGGCCGCCTCACGATGGGCCCGGGCCAGCAGCTCATACGAGAAGCCCTGCGGTGTCTGCGCAAGCACGACCCGCGAGCGATCCAGCGATTCGACCAGGCGGTTCCCCTCGACGCGCTTGACCGCATCACGCGGGGAGATCGCCGGAAACGCAGCGCCCGATTCGATCGCGGCCGCCAGCACCCGGCGCACCAATGCCGCCGTCGCCAGCGGCCGCGCCGCGTCGTGGACCAGGACGTAGTCGCAGTCGCCGAGCGCGGCCAGCCCGAGGCGCACCGACTCCTGGCGGCTCTCGCCGCCCGGCTTTACCACCACCGATTTGCGTGGATGGAGGGCCTGGACTTCATGCTCCGCCGTCTCGAGCCGCGACGGTGGACCGACCACGACGATGCGATCCACCTCGTCCAGCGCGAGAAAGAGCTCGAGGACACGCGCAAGGGTGGTTCGACCGTTCAGCCGCACCAGCGCCTTCGAGCCACGGCCAAGCCGGGAGCCCATGCCCGCGGCGGCGACGATCGCCCCGACCGTTGGCATCAGGTGCCGCCTCCGGCCGGCTGGGCCGCAGATCGCGGCAGGCGGCTGCAAGGCCGCCGGTCAGGGCGCCGAGGCCAAGGCAGGGGTGGCCCGACGAGGAGCGCATCGGTAGATGCGTGACGAGTGAGGGCCGGGCCCCATAACGCAGGCATCGGCGCCCTGAGCCGATGAGATGCGGTCTGGCTGGTCGGGGGCGGCACCTACGCGGATTCCTCGCGCGGGGGCTTCACGCGGCTCGGAGGACGACGCGTCTCCACGCCGGCAGGCTCGGCGAAGATCATGCGCCCGGCCGAGGTCTGGATGACGGACGTCACGACCGCGGTGATCGTCTGGTTCAGCAGGCGCCGGCCGTTCTGGATCACGACCATGGTGCCGTCGTCGAGGCTGCCCACGCCCTGGCCGGGCTCCTTGCCCTCGCGGGCCACGGTCACCATGATCTCCTCGCCCGGAATCGCGACCGGTCGCATGGCCTGGGCCAGCTCGTTCAGATTCAAGACGGTCACGCCCTCGAGTCGAGCGATGCGATTCAGGTTGAAGTCGTTGGTCATGATCGCCCAGCCCTTGTGCTTGGCCGTGCGCACGAGGTGCTGGTCGATGTCGGTGTTCGGTGGTGAGTCGTCCTCGGTGACCTGCAAATTGATCGCCGGGTCCTTCTGCATGTCGGTCAGCACATCGAGGCCGCGCCGGCCGCGACGCCGTCGCGTGACGTCGGCGGAGTCGGCCACCATCTGCAGCTCGCGCAGGACGGACGAAAGGATGATCAGAGGCATGTCGAGGAACCCGGTCTTCGCGATGTCGAGGATGCGGCCGTCGATGATCACCGACGTGTCCAGCAAGACGGCCGGCATGCGATGTCCGTCCTCTGCTGGCGAGCTGCCCCCAAAGAACAGCGCTGTCAGCTCAGCGCGTCGCGTCGCGCCCACCGAGACGCCCAGGGCTGCGAGCAGCAGCGCGAGCACCGTCGAAAGCGCATAGCCGTACGGAAGATCGCGGACGAAGAATCCAATGAGAACGGCGATGACCAGACCGACGATCATTCCCAACAAACCACTCAGAAGGTCCGGCAGCGGAGTGCTCGTCAGCCGGAAGTTCACCTTTCGCCACCCGCCCAGCACATACGGCGTGCCCAGGTACGCGAAGATCAGACCTTCCAGCGTGGTCAGCCCGATGACTGCCCAGCCAGGGTGGGCGTTGTGGCCCAGTCCCTCGACCAGGAAATAACCGAGCACGAAACCACCGACCACTCCGAGTCCTGCCCCGACCCAACGGGCCAGATACTCGGAACGCTTCAAGGGTTACCTCCTCAGGAGACCGAGATCCCGGCCTCCTCTATGAATGCGCCGGACTTGATAGGTGAAGGAAATGCGGCGGAGACTGCGTCCGCCACGGTGCGGACCTCGATGACATCGAGGCCACTTGGCCGTCCGGCGCGAGCGCCGGCCGGAATCAAAGCGCGCGTCAGGCCATGCCGCGCCGCCTCGTGGAGGCGGCGTTCCAGCTGACCGACGCGGCGCACCTCGCCTGTCAATCCCAGCTCGCCGATCACAATCAGGCCGTCCGGCATTGGCCTGTTGACCACGTTGCTGACGATCGACAGCGCGAGACCGAGGTCGGCGGCCGGCTCCGTGATCCGGATGCCGCCCGCCACGCTGACGAAGACGTCCGAGCTACCGAACTTGAATCCGTGAAGCCTCTTCTCCAGGACCGCGAGGATCATGTGCAGCCGGTTCACGTCGAAGCCGTTGGCGATCCGCCGCACCATCGCGTTCTCGTTCTTGTTGACCAGGCTCTGCACCTCGACCAGCAGCGGCCGGGTGCCTTCGAGCACGGCGACTATCACCGTCCCGGGCGAGACTGGCGCCGCCGTCGCGAGGATCGCGGCCGACGGATCCGGAACCTCTTCGAGGCCGGCCTCACCCATGGCGAACACGCCGATCTCCTCGGCCGAGCCGAAGCGGTTCTTGGTGGCCCGCAGGATCCGAAGCTCCTGCCGCCTGTCGCCTTCGAGGTACAGCACGGTGTCAACGATATGCTCCAGGACCCTCGGTCCGGCTATCGAACCCTCCTTCGTCACGTGCCCCACCAGGAAGATCGGAACTCCGATCTCCTTGGCCAGGCGCATCAGCCGGGCGGCCGATTCCCGAACCTGGGTGACGCTCCCGGCGCTGCCCTCGAAACCCGCGTCGCTGACGGTCTGGATCGAGTCGACGATCGCCAGCGCCGGCGACTCACCCCGGATGGCTTCGCAGATCGCGTCCAGGTCGTTCTCAGGCAGCAGCAGGATCCCGGGGCGGAGCGAATCGAGTCTTTCCGCCCGCATCCGCACCTGTTGCGCCGACTCCTCACCGGAGACGTAAAGCACCTTTCCCGACCGCGCAACCTGGCCCGCGGCGTGCATCAGAAGGGTCGATTTGCCGACCCCGGGCTCGCCGCCGATCAAGACGAGGCTCCCGGGCACGATGCCCCCGCCCAGCACGCGGTTGAGCTCGCCCCAGTCCAGGCGCTGCCGGGGAGCGTCCTCAGGCGCGATCTCGTGCAGGGGCCGGGCGCGCGCCGCCTCGAGCGGCCGCGTGCTCGCCTCGCGCTTGGCCTTCTTGACCTGGAACTCCTGCAGCGTGTTCCAGGCGTGGCAGTGGGGGCACTGGCCCGACCAGCGCAAGCTCTCGCCGCCGCACTCGGTGCAGACATAGGTAATGGTCGATTTGGCCATAGGGAGACTGTGTACCCATGATCGGGGTTTTACAAGTGCGGCCGTAGCCTTTTACGCAGCCCGGCGTTTTATCAGGTGAGCGTCACGACGCCGCCCTGACTACCCCCGGGGCGGCGTCACCG
>DASZJK010000385.1:0-1850 GCA_035948155.1 Candidatus Dormiibacterota bacterium | reverse complement strand
CGAGCGCGGAGCGCCGGTCACGCGCATGCTGCCCCGCGCCTTGATGGTGCCGCCGGGCGTCCCGGACTTCATGTCCCGCACGCGTTTCGTCCGGCCCTCGAGGCAAACGGTCGAGGGCCGCGCATGGTCGGGTCTGGGCGCCATAGCCGCGGTCGAGTTCAGCTGCGACGGCGGCGCCACCTGGTCGCAGGCCGCGCTCGATGACGAGATCTCGCCGTATGCGTGGCGCGGGTGGAGATACAACTGGGACGCGACCACGCCCGGTGAATACGAGCTCTGCGCCCGCGCGACCGACCTGGCGGGAAATGTGCAGCCGCTCGACCAGCGCTGGAACTTCGAGGGCGTCCAGAACAACGCGGTACAGCGCGTGCGCGCAGTCGTCGGCGCGGTGGAGCGAGAGCAGGCGCCGGCCGACTCCATCTAGCCTGAGCGACGTGGCTCGACAGACCGCTACATCGGAGGCTGTCGATCGCTTGCTTCTGGCCTGGCACGGCGAGGTCGAGGCCAACAAGATGTACGGGCTCCTCGCGGAGCGCCTTGGCAAAGATCGCCGTGGGGAGATCATCAGGTCGATCGCCGACGCTGAGGCGAGGCACCGCGAGCGGATCGAGCGCCGGCTGCGCGAGCTCGGCCAGCCGATCCCTGATCCGTCCACGGTCAAGCTGTCTGCGCTGCAGCGCATGCAGGCACGCATCGCGCCGGTCGCCCTGATCATCCAGCGCATGGAGGCGGCCGAGGAGGTCGAGATCACCGACCGCTACAAGCGCCCGACGGGCGATCCGCAGACGGATGCCGTGCTCGAAGAGATCCGCGTCGAGGAGCAGGGCCACTCGCGCTCGCTCGAGTCCATGGAGGTCGCACATCGCGCCGAGCCCGCGCCGTCGAGCGTGCAGAGCAGGCTCAACCGGATCCTCGGCCGCGAGTCGTGGCATCGCACGGGAGCGGGGTGGATCTCGGGCGCGATCTACGGCGCGAACGACGGCCTCGCCGCCGTGTTCGGCATCGTGGCCGGCGTATCGGGTGCGACCGGCGGCTCCAGCTTCGTGCTGACCGCGGGACTGTTCGGCGCAATCGCCTCCGCGCTCTCCATGGCCACCGGCGCGTTCCTCGCCGAACGTTCGGAGGGCGAGGTCGCGGCGGCCAACGTCGAGCGCGAGCGCCAGGAGGTCGTGGAGCATCCAGACGAGGAACAGGAAGAGGTCTCGCTGTTCTATCAGCTCAAGGGCATCGACAAGGCGACCGCAGACCTGCTGGCCCAGCAGCTGTCGCAGAACCCCGACGCGCTGTTGAAGCTGCACGCGCCCGAAGAGCTAGGCATGAGCGAGACGGCCGGCAACCCGGTCCAGGCGGCGATCGCGGCCGGGGTGAGCACATTCATCGGCGCCATGGTTCCGGTTGTGCCGTTCTTCTGGCTTCGCGGGACCACAGGCGTCATCGTGGCCGCCGTCGTGTCGCTGATCGCGCATTTCCTGGTCGGTGCGTCGAAGGCGTTGTTCACGCTGCGCGCGTGGTGGTCGGCCGGGCTGGAGATGACGCTGGCTGGAATCATCGTCGGCGGGATCACGTACGCGATCGGACTGGTGCTGCGGGTAGGCGGCTAGCACGCGTCCGTACGGATGTGCTAAATGATTGAAGTTGAACCCTCCCTCGAGCGACGCGCTCATGCGCCTGAAGGCCGCCACCAAGTGGATGTGGACGCAGGGCGACTATCCCGCAGTCGCGTCGCTCCTCGAGCCCTACGCCCAGAAGCTGGCTGAAGCCTGCAGGATCCAGGCAGGAACCGCAGCCCTCGACGTCGCGGCCGGCACTGGAAACTTTGCCATCGCCGCCGCGGAACGCGGAGCCAGGGT
>DASZJK010000384.1:0-5152 GCA_035948155.1 Candidatus Dormiibacterota bacterium | reverse complement strand
CGCATCGCGCGCCTGGCGGAACAGGCCGCGATCGAAACCCCGGCCACTCTGGTGGTGGGCGACGTGGTGGCCGCGGCACCCGCGCTCGCGGTGCTGCCAAACTCGTCTGTTGACGGTGGGTTCGGCTAGACGGCTTCGACTGGGGACGCGTGGGTCCCGCCTCGCTCTCATTCAGAGCGACCTGGTGGCCGCGCGACTGCGCGCACGCGGGGTGCCCGTCGAGGTGAAAACGATCGTGTCCGACGGAGACCTGAGGGCGCCTGAAACGCCGATCGGGGAAGGCATATTCGTCACCGCGCTCGAGCGGGCGCTGGTCGCCGGCGAGATCGACCTGGCGGTGCACAGCGCCAAGGACCTTCCTCTCCAGGAAGATCCCGCGCTTGTCATCGCCGCCTACCCCGAGCGCGCAGATGCCCGCGACGCGCTGGTGACGAGGCGCGCGGAGCGCTCGATGGACGACCTGGCCGTTGGCGCGAAGGTGGGAACGGACAGCCCCCGTCGCGCGGGCTTCCTGCGCGCCCTGCGCCCGGACCTCGACGTCATCCCGCTTCACGGCAACGTCGACACGAGGCTCAGGCGACTCGACGCGGGAAACGCCGATGCGCTGGTGGTGGCGGCGGCGGGCCTGGACCGGCTCGGTTTCGGCAGCCGCATCGCGACGCGCATCGATCCCGAGTCGATGCCTCCCGCGCCGGCGCAGGGAGCCCTGGCAGTGCAGGCGCGGCGTGAGGACCAGGAGGTTCTTGCGGTCCTTCGATCGCTCGACGATGGCGCAATCCGGATCGCGGTTGTCGCCGAGCGCGCGCTTCTGAAGGCCATGGGCGGTGGATGCCGAGCGCCCGTGGGCGCGCTGGCGGTACAGGTCGGTGGCGTCTTGACTCTGCTCGCGGGCGCGGTCACTCCCGACGGTCGGACGAAGCATTTGCTGCACATCACACACGAGATGGATCGTGGTCAATCTCTGGCCAGGTCGTTATCGATCGCCGCGCGAGAGCTCAACGGCATCGTGCCGCTGCACAGCCGCGCCGTCATCGATACGAGGCCGGACGGTGATGAGCCCGGGCGCGACTCGATCGCGGGCGATGGGTTCCGAGTGCTTCACGTCCCGGGCATCTCGATCGAGTCGGTGGAAAGCAGCGATGAGCTGGATCGCGCTCGATCACGCATCGCCGAGTACGACTGGGTGGTGCTGACCAGCAAGCGTGGTGTTGGCGCTTTGCTCGATGACGCGAAGGTACCGACTTCGAAGGTGCGCTGGGCAGCGGTCGGGGCGACCACAGCCAGGGCTCTTCGCGAGAAGGGCATCGACGTGGATTGCGTGCCGGCGTCCGCGCGCGGCGACGCGATTCCGAATGCGATGGCCAGGCTCGGCTCGCTGCGCGGGTCCCGCGTGCTCCTCGCGCGCGCCGACGCCGCGGATGCCGCCCTCCCACGGAAGCTGACCGAGATGGGCGCACACGTGGATGACGTGATTGCCTATCGCACGCGCACTGGACCCGAGGCTTCACGCCGGGTTCTGCACAATGCGCTGGCGGACCGCGATGTCGAGGCGATCGTGTTCGCGTCAGGATCCGCGGTGCGCGGCATCGTCGAGCTGGCAGGAGAAAACGCCGCCCGCGCCAGGGCTCTGCCTGCGGTGACCATCGGGCCGAAGACCAGCGGAGTCGCGCGCGAGCAGGGGTTCGAGGTCGCGGCCGAAGCGCGGACGCAGAACGAGGCTGGTCTGCGAGCCGCTCTCAGGCATGCGTTCGACGAGGAGGTGGAGCGATGGGTCGAATCGCAGCTCCTGCAGCCGGCATAAAGGCCCCCGGCGCCGAGCGTCCACGCCGGCTCCGCCGCACAGCGCCGCTGCGTTCGCTGGTCCGAAGCACACGCCTGTCGCCGGCTCAGTTCGTCATGCCGCTGTTCATCGTCAGCGGCCGGAACCGTTCCGAGCCGATCGCTGCGCTTCCCGGACACGCACGCCTGAGCGCCGACCTGGCTGTTCAGCGCGCGCGTGAGCTGGCGCAGCTGGGCGTCGGCGGCGTGCTCCTGTTCGCCATTCCCGACAGCAAGGACGATGAGGGCACCGGCGCCGCGGATCCGCGCGGCCCGGTGCCGACCGCGCTGCGGGCGCTCAAGGACGCCGACCTCCCGATCGTGCTGGCAGCCGACGTCTGCCTCTGCGAATACACGACCCATGGCCACTGCGGAGTCATCGTTGGTGAGCAGGTCGACAACGACGCCACGCTGCCGCTGCTAGCTGAAGCCGCGGTCGCGTATGCCCGCGCCGGCGCGGACATCGTCGGCCCGAGCGCGATGATGGACGGCCAGGTCGCGGCACTCAGATCCGCGCTCGACAGCGCGGGGCATCCTGGCACCGCGATCATGGCGTACGCATCGAAGGCGGCATCGGCGCTTTACGGCCCGTTCAGAGAGGCCGCGGGTTCGACGCCGGCGTTCGGTGACAGGCGCGGCTATCAGATGGATTACGCCAACGCGCGCGAGGCGCTGCTCGAGATGGAGCTGGACGTGCGCGAGGGCGCCGACATCCTGATGGTCAAGCCGGCGCTCACGTCGCTGGACTTGCTGGTTCGCGCCGGCAAGCGCTTCGACGTCCCGCTTGCCGCGTACCACGTCAGTGGGGAGGTGGCGATGCTGGAAGCCGCCGCCGAGCGCGGATGGCTCGACCGCAGGTCCGCAGGGCTGGAGGTGCTGACCGCGATCGCGCGCGCCGGGGCCGGGATCATCATCACCTACCTCGCGGCCGACGCCGCGCGCTGGCTGCAGGAAAAGCCGGGTAAGTGAGCGACCAGTACGTCCACGCCCTCGCGCTTGGCCTTGATGGGGCCTGGCGCCGCATTCCCGACACGCAGAGGCGCTCGACGTGTTCCGACTTCCTCTCTTCGATCGAAAAGGCCACTGATGTGAAGACCTACGCATATTCGATGGTCGGACTCCAGCCGGGCATCGACCTCATGCTGTGGCGGCTCGCTCCAACCCTCGACGCCCTCGAGGACTCGGCCGCAGCTGCGCTGCGCTGCGGGATGGGCACGTGGATGACCGTGAAGGAGAGCTTCCTCGGCTTGATCCGGCCGTCCCAGTACGTGAAGAAGCCGACGCCGCAGGAGCAGTCAATGTTCAGCGGCGATCGATCTCGTTACCTCATCGTCTATCCCTTCACCAAATCCGCCGAGTGGTACCTCCTCGACAAAGAGACCCGGCAGCGCGTGATGAACGAACACATGCGCGTCGGCCATGGGTACCCGCAGGTGCGCCAGCTCCTGGCTTACTCGTTCGGCCTCGACGACCAGGACTTCGTCGTCGCGTACGAGACCGACGACCTGCCTGCGTTCGGCGAGCTCGTGTACGCGCTTCGCTCGACCGAGAGCCGGCGCTCCACCGTGCGCGACACGCCGATACTCACGGGGATCCATCGCCGGCTCGATGAGCTGGCGGAACTGTTCGGCGCGTGAGCGCAACCACACCCCTGTTCCTGCGCGCGTGCCGGCGAGAACCCGTCGAGCGTACGCCGGTCTGGCTGATGCGGCAGGCAGGACGCTCGCTGCCCGAGTACCGCGCCTTGCGAGAGCGATGGACCCTCGAGGAGATCGTCGCGCAGCCGGAGATTTGCGCCGAGGTCACGCTGCAGCCGGTGCGCAGGCTCGGCGTTGACGCAGCGGTGATGTTCGCGGACATCATGCTGCCCCTGCGCGGAATGGGAATCGATTTCGAGCTGGTCGAATCTGTCGGGCCCGTGATCGCGAATCCCGTTCGCTCCGCTGAGGCCGTGTACAAGCTGCGCACGCCGCCCGCCTCGGAATCAGTGCCGCAGGTGCTGGACGCGGTGAGGATGGTCGCACGCGAATCGCCGGTCCCGGTCATCTGTTTCGCGGGCGGTCCCTTCACGCTGGCGAGCTACGCCATCGAAGGCCGGCCGAGCCGCGACTTCGTTGTGACCAAGCAGTTCATGTATCGGGAGCCGGCGGCGTTCGCCGCGCTGCTGGACAAGCTGGCCGCCGTGATGTCGGAGTATCTCCGCGCGCAGGTCGCGGCGGGCGCAAGCGCTCTGCAGGTATTCGACAGCTGGGTCGGCGCGCTGTCGCCCGGCGACTATGAGGCGCGCGTGCTGCCGTTCACGCGGAGCATCTTCGAAGCCACACACGCCCTGGCGGTGCCGAGAATCCATTTCGGGACATCCACGTCGGGGTTGCTCGAGCTGATTGCAACCTCTGGCGCAGACGTCGTCTCGCTCGACTGGCGCATCGACCTCGACGAAGGCTGGCGGCGGGTCGGCCATGATCGTGGTGTCCAGGGCAACCTGGATCCAGCGGTGCTGCTCGGCCCGCGGGAGGGCGTGGTCGAGGGCGCTCGGCGTGTGCTCAGGCAGGCGGCCGGGCGGCCCGGCCACGTCTTCAACCTCGGTCATGGGGTGCTCCCTGGCACACCCCTCGAAAACCTCCAGGCCCTGGTCGAGACGGTGCGCGAGGGGGTGCCGGCCGTTGCCTGAACGAACTGGTGTTTTGTGCATGGCATACGGCAGCCCGGCCGGCGAGGAGGGGATCGAGGCCTATTACCGGCACATCCGCGGAGGTAGGGCGCCGTCGCAGGAAGCTGTCGCGGAGCTGCGGGACCGGTACCGCGCCATCGGTGGTTCGCCGCTGACCGAAATCACCCGAGCGCAGGCACGCGCCCTGGCGCACCGCATCGACATGCCGGTATTCGCGGGCATGAAGCACGCGGCGCCGTTCATCGCGGACGCAGCCGCCGAGGCTCGTGCGGCCGGGGTCGAGCGGCTGGTGGGTCTGCCTCTCGCGCCTCATTACGCGGACATGAGCCTCGGAGCGTATTTCGCCGCGCTGCGCGACGCGTGGGATGGCGAAATGGTGCTGGTGCGTGGTTTCCACGACCATCCTGCATTCGTCAACGCGGTCCGAACGCTCCTGGCCGACGCGCTCTCGAGCTTTGAGCCGGAGCGAGTCTTCTTCACCGCCCACAGCCTGCCGGCAAGAATCGAGGCCGCGGGCGACGGCTACCGTCAGCGGCTGCTCGAGAGCTGCGGGCTCGTGGCGGAAGGATTCCAGCTGCCGGACTGGGAGTTCGCGTTCCAGTCAGCCAGCCACACCGGCGAGCCGTGGCTCGGACCAGACCTGCTGGAAGCGCTCGGGCGCTC
>DASZJK010000383.1:0-4369 GCA_035948155.1 Candidatus Dormiibacterota bacterium | reverse complement strand
CTGGCCTCAGTGGTGGGGATCGCACTCGCAGTGACCGTCACTTTGGCCGGCCTCGAGGCCATCTTCAAGTCAGCTTAGGCACCCGGACGGCTGTTCAGACGGGACTAGCCTAAGAACACCGCCAGCATCAGGTCGCGATTGACCCAGATATTGGGTTGGGTCCAGCTCTTCCCCGTGACGCCGAAGATCGTGATCGTCGCGTCCAGGACCTGGAAGAACCGGTTCTTGATCAGGATCTCGGTGTGCATGTTCGGCTCGGTCGCGGTAGGAAACTCAGCGGCCCCGGTGACCATGAAGGTGGAAGCCTGGAACATGATGTAGCGGCGCATCATCTCTGCCACGTGGTCGGGCGAAGGCGGCTCGGGCTCGATGGTGCGAATCCCACCGACGAAGTTCTTGTTGAAGAGCCCTTCGGGTATGCCCGTGAGCGGAACGGCGCCGGGCAGCAGGGGTTCGGCGCTGACGTTGCGCAGGTGGAATAGAGGCTCCGGGTCGTTGATCGTCTCGCGGAGGCGCCCGCCTCGGACCTGGATCTCGGCCGTGATGCGCTCGTACGCGGTGAACACGTCGACCTTGCTCCACGAGAGGGCGGCGGCGAAACCTCCCGAAGGCGATGACATCAGCCGGCAAGGATAGCGCCGTGCGCCCGGAATCAACCCCGAGAATGCGCAGGATGGAATTGAACGCTTTCATTTCCCTCGCCACCCTCGCCGAGGAGGAGGGTTCCGGGGATCGCGTCGCGGTCAAGGACCTGGTCGACGTCCGGGGCATGGTCACGACCGCGGGCGGGATCATCCTGCCCAACGTGCCGGCGACCGATGACGCGCCCGTCATCAAACGCCTGCGCAGTTTCGGTTGCGTGATGGTCGGCAAGGCCAACCTCCACGAGTTCGCGTACGGCGTCACCAGCGTCAACCCCCATTACGGCGCCGTCCTCAACCCGCACGACACCTCACGTGTCGCGGGGGGCTCGTCGGGCGGCTCGGCGGCGGCGGTCGCGGCCGGGATGTGCGACTGGTCCGTCGGCAGCGACACCGGTGGCTCGATCCGGATCCCTTCTTCTCTGTGCGGGGTGGCCGGCTTCAAGCCCCGGTTCGGAAGCATCGGCATCGGCGGCGTGATTCCGCTCGCGCCCTCCCTCGACACGCTCGGCCCCATCGCGCCGGACGTCGCAACCGTCGCGCGTGCCTACACGATGATGTCGGGGGAAGAGGTGTCGCTCGAGGAATTGGGCGAGCCCCGCCTGGCGGTTCCCGCCGGCTGGGTTCGCGACCTCGACGAGCAGACCGGCGCGGCATGGAAGTCGGTGTCGGTCGGGATCCCTGAGATCGACTTTGGCGACCGCGAAACGCTCCACCAGACCGGCCTGACGATCCTGCTGTACGAGGCGGCGCAGTACCACCGCAAGTGGGCGACCGAGATGCCCGAGAAGTACGGCGCTGACGTGCTTCGGCTCATCCGCCTGGGCTTCGACGTGAGCGAGGCGGATTACAGGCGCGCGTTGACGGCACGCGCCGAGCTGGCGGGCGAGGCGCTGCGCAGGATGGAGGGCGTAGATGCCCTGGTCCTTCCCGCGACGGCCATCGTCGCCCCGCCGATCGACGCCGGGCACGAGGTGCGCGAACCACTCTCGCGCTTCACCCGGCCCTTCAACACGACCCATCAACCGGTCGCGGTGCTGCCCGCGCCCGTCGACGGCCTTCCTGTCGGCATCCAGGTCGCGGGATCGACGAATGCCGGAACGCTGCGCGCGGCCGCCTGGCTGGAGCGCTCGTGGCGATGAGGTCGAAGGACCTGTTCCCCGCGATCTTCAGCCGCCACGCCGAGGCGTACGACCGCCGGCTGGATCAGGCCATGACTCGTGGCGAAGCGAAAGGGCGCCAGCGCCTTCTCGACCTGGTCGAAGCGCGACCCGGAATGCGGATCCTGGACCTGGCGTGCGGTCCCGGAAACCTCAGCCGCCGGCTGGCGGCGCTCGTCGCGCCCAAAGGCGAGGTGGTCGGTGTGGACCTTGCGCCCGGGATGCTCGATCGCGCTCGCATGGCCGCCCCTCCAAACGCGCGCTTCGAGGTGATGGACATCGAGGATCTGAAGTTCGACGACGCATCGTTCGACGCCGCGGTTTGCGGACACGGCCTGCAGTTCGTGCCCAGCCTCGACCGCGCGCTCGGCGAGGCGCGCCGCGTGCTGCGCAGCCGGTCGCGTTTTGTGGCCAGCGTCCCCACGGCGGCGAGGCAATCGGTGATGACTCTTCTCGACTCGATCGTGGATCGCTGGCTACCTCCGGCACCCGACGCCGAGGACCGCGCCGCCACTCGCGCGGTGGTGCTCGACCCGGAGCTGCTCGGGGACGCGGCGCGCGAAGCCGGTTTCACCTCGGTCCGCGTTGAAGAGATCGAAGAATCTGTGAGGTGGGAGTCGGCCGAGCAGCTCGTGGGTCTGTGCACGAGCTGGTGGGACTGCGCGGCGCGGCTGGAGAAGGTCGAGGACGGCCGGCGCAAGTCCTTCGTCGAAGACGCCGTGGCGGCCATCCGCCGGCAGCACCCGGGCGCATTCGAGACCACGAACCGAAGCCACATCCTTTTCTGCGTGGCTCCCTGAGGTGCCGCGCCCGAGCATCATCCTTCGCCTGGTCGGGTTCGCTGTGGCCGCGGGCCTCGCCATGGCGGGGGTGCAGCCCGTCATCGCGGCGGCGGCCGGATCGGTCAGGCCGGCTTGGGCGTTGGGGTTGACCGGCCCGGCCTTGATCACCGCCACGCTGGTCTTCAGCGCGGCGCGGATCATCAATCGAGGCGACGCCCTTCAGCCGCCCTGGTACTCGGCGTGGTTGCTGCTGCCCGGTTCATTTCTGCTGGCAGGGGCCGCGGCGATGTGCATCTTCGGCGCGCTGGTGGAAGTCCCGCTCATCCCGCCGATGATGTGGGTCTTGCTGATCAGCGGCGGTTCGTTGTGGATCGCCGCGATGGTGCTGGTGCGAAGCCGGTCACACTGAGGGCGCGACCGAGGCTCTCGTAATCCTGTCCTTGATCGCGACTCTCGCACGGTCGATCGCGTGCGCGCCGTCACCGGACTTGAAGCCGCTGTTGGCGCCGCCCATAAGGCTGTCCAGCTCCCATGCCAGCTGCGCCGGGTCCACGGTGCGGTCGATCTCCCCCGCCTCCTGTGCCTCGCGCGCCGCGCGCTCCAGCGAGTAAGACCAGTAGGCCTTCTTCTCGAGCACCGAGTCCCGGACCGGGCCGGGCCGGCGGCTGTCGTACTCCTCGGCGACGGCCCAGAAGAAGCAGCCGCCTGGAAAGACGCCTCGCTCCAGGTAGGACAGCCACGAGTTGCACAGCGCGAAGACTCGGCCCACCCCTCGCGGCTGGGCGAGCGCCGGACGGATCACCTCGTCGGTGAAGACGCGCGCCGCCTCGTCGATGGTCGCGAGGTGGAGCTCCTCTTTGGAGCCGAAGTGGGCGAAGAGACCGCTCTTGCTGATGCCGAGGTCGTCGGCGAGCCGCTGGAGGGATACCGCCTCCAGACCCTCGGCCGAGCCAACCCTCGCCGCGTGCTCGAGGATCGCGTGCCGGGTCTTCTGTCCCCGAAGCCTTCTGCGGTCGGAGGTCTCGATTGCCATTGACGTCGCTTGATTTTAGCACGACCGGTCGGTTAGTATGGTCACCAATAAGCGACCGGTCGTGCTAATTGTCTCAGGAGGCGGGTTCAGATGGTTGAGATCGAGGCGGGACATGACGGGCGGCCAGGCCTGGCCACCCTCGAAAAGTCGGATTCGGCACTGGTCGGCCAGATGTTTCGGCGCCTTTCGGCCCAGTCGATCTACTGGCGCTTCTTCAGCCCGATCTCGAGGCCGGACCTGCTCCAGCGGTCGGTGCAGCAGCTCGACCACCGGGACCGTGAGGCAGTGGGCGCGGTCGTCGGCGGCCAGCTTGTCGGGATCGCGCAGTACGTCCGCCGTCCGGGCGACGCCCAGGCGCAGCTGGCGATCGTCATCGTCGACGAATGGCAGCGCCAGGGACTTGGAACCCGGATGGTCGCCGCACTCGCGAGTCGCGCGCTCGAGGAAGGGATCGACGCCTTCGTCGTCGACATCCAGGGCGACAACTATGGGGCGCTGAGGCTCTTCAAGCGCGTCGCTCCCGGTGCGCGAATGACCTACGCGAGCGGTGTCGGCGAAGGAGTGATCCCGCTCAGCTAACCCGCGGCGCGGGAGTGCGTCATCCCCGCGCCCGGGGCCATAGAGCGGCGGAACGACACCGCGACCCACATGCGGTATGGCCTCCAGCTCTCCGCGATCTTCGCGAGCTCCTCGATGTCGGGGGTCGTGCGGAGTCCATAACCCGTTCGCACAGCCTCGAGCAGGCGCGGCTCC
>DASZJK010000382.1:0-2191 GCA_035948155.1 Candidatus Dormiibacterota bacterium | reverse complement strand
CGAGATCGAGTCCGACGACGCCGAGCACCATCCCGGAATCTCGCGCGACAACCGCGAAGCGGAAATGGCCGGCCAGCCACTCGCTCGAGGCTCTATCCGCTAGGGCCTTCGATCCATCCAACGTTGGCTCTTTCGCCCATGGCATCCATGGCAGCAGCTCTGGTTGCGAAGAGATCGTGGCTTCGAACAATCCTTGTGCATGGGCCGATGCGACGGGCTCCAGAAGCAGCCGCTCGGTTTCGAGCGGCACACGTTCGATGGACACGACGGGATATTCTCCACGCGTGGCCAGGCGCCAAGCCCACCATCGTCCGCGCGATCGCAGCGTCGAATGCGAGCTGAAGTTTCAGGTCAGCGGTCCAGCCGACCACGCGCGATTACGCGCGATGCTGCGCAAGCGAGGAGCCCGGCTCGAAGGCAAGTACGACGAGGAGAACTACCGGTTCGACGGACCCGGCAAGTCGACGCGGCGCACCACATTGAGGCTCCGCGTTCTCAACGGTGGGCCGCGCGGCGTGCTCACAGCAAAGGGTCCAGCCAGCTTTGTGGGCGGCGTGAAGGTGAGAGAGGAGACCGAGGTCGAGGTCAAGGACGCGCATGCAACCCTCGACCTGCTCACCGAGCTCGGCTTTCGGGTTGAGTTCACCTACAAGAAGCGGCGCGCCATGTGGACGCTCGACGGCGTCGTGACGGTCACTCTCGACACGCTCGACTTCGGCTCCTTCGTGGAGCTCGAAGGTCCGCTGGAGGTGCTGCCGGAAAAGGCCCGAAGCCTGGACCTCGACCCGAAAACCGCGCTCAGAGACAGCTATTCGGTGCTGGCTCGAAAGCACCTTCAGTCCTCCAAGCGAGCATCAGCCAAGACGGCTTAGCGGAGTAGGGCCGCAAGCCGATTCCGCACGTTTAGCGTCAAACGCGTCCTTTCAGGCTTAGGTTTGCGCGAGGTCGGCGCCAGCCGCGCTAATCAGCAACCGAGCATGCGCATCGGTGGCGTCAGACGAGCGGAATTGGGGTTTATTGGGCGCTAGGTCTTCGCGGGGCCGATCCAGATCGTCTGCATGTTCGTGAACTCTTTGATCCCGTAGCTCGACAGCTCGCGTCCGTAACCCGACTTCTTGACCCCGCCGAAAGGCAGTCGCGCATCGGACGCGACCATTCCGTTGATGAACACCATGCCGGCTTCGACACGCTCGGCGAGCCGGCGGGCACGGTCGACGTCGGCGGTCCAGATGCTCGAGCCGAGGCCGAACTCGGTGTCGTTCGCCACCCGCAAGGCTTCTTCGTCATCGCTGACGCGAATCACAGCGGCGACCGGCCCGAATGTCTCCTCGTGGTACACGGGCATGCCGGGCCGAACGTCCGCGAGCACCGTCGGCTCGAAGAAGTTCCCCGCGCCGTCAACCCGCTTGCCGCCCGTCAGCGGGCGCGCGCCCAACCGCACGGACTCCTTGACCTGGCGCTCGAGATCGTCGACGAGGTCGGCTCGCGCCAGCGGACCGACCTGTACATTGCGCTCCTTCGGGTCGCCGATCTTGAGCGCCTTGACAGCCGTCGCAAAAAGCTCCTCGAACTCATCGGCGACCGACTCGACCACGATGAAGCGTTTCGCTGCGATGCAGCTCTGGCCATTGTTCTGGTTGCGTGCGCGACACGCGACCGTCGCGGCGGCCTTGATGTCGGCGTCCGCCAGGACGATGAACGGGTCCGATCCGCCCAGTTCGAGCACCGCCTTCTTGATCCTCTTGGCGGCGGTCGAGGCGACCCGCGCGCCCGCCGCTTCCGACCCGGTCAGCGTCACGCCCGCCACGCGGTGGTCTTCGATGATGCCTTCGACTGCGCTCGGCCCGACCAGGAGCGTCTGGAAAACGCCCTGCGGCACCCCGGCCTCGCGGAACACCTCTTCGATAGCGATGGCGGACTGAGGCACGTTGGACGAATGCTTGAGCAGCATTACGTTCCCTGCCGCGAGCGCGGGCAGGCCGGCCCGGAACGCCTGCCAGAAGGGGAAGTTCCACGGCATCACCGCGAGGATGACCCCCAGCGGCTGGAACCTGACGTAGCTCATGGTCGCGGAGCTCTCCATGGGCTCGTCGGCAAGAAGCCTGGCGGCGTTGTCGGCGATCCAGCCGGCGGTCCAGGCGCATTTCTCGATCTCTCCCTCCGCCTCGACGATGGGTTTGCCCATCTCGGC
>DASZJK010000381.1:0-3993 GCA_035948155.1 Candidatus Dormiibacterota bacterium | reverse complement strand
GTCCATGCGTAGACGTCCCTGGGCGGCTCGGCCCACGGATCTTCGAGAACCCCCGCCTCGATCGAACGTCCCCACAGGTTTTCGTCCGTCGAGTAAGGCTCACGGACGGTGGCCGGCACCTCGATGCCGTGCTTGTTTGCGTACTCGATCTCGTCGTCTCGATTCATCCGCCACTCGCGCACCGGCGCCACCACTTGCAGGTCGGGCGCGAGCGCGGCGGTGGCGACGTCAAAGCGCACCTGGTCGTTGCCCTTGCCCGTACATCCATGCGCAACGGCGTGCGCGCCCTCCCGGCGGGCAACCTCGACCATCATCGCGGCGATGAGCGGCCGGCCCAACGCGGTCGCGAGTGGATATTCCTTCTCGTAGACAGCCCCGGCCTGCAGCGACGGCCACACGAATAGCTGAAGGAACGGGATCCTGCCGTCGGCCACGTAGGCCGCGGAGGCGCCGGTTTTCAACGCGCGCGCCTGGATCGCATCGAGGTCCTTCTTTTCGCCCAGGTCGACGGTGAACGCGATCACGTCCCAGCCCTGGTCTTTGAGCCAGCGGATGGCGACCGACGTGTCGAGCCCGCCCGAGTAGGCGAGCACCAACCGCTTAGACGGCATCGGCCAGCAAATGCTTGAGCGCGCGGGCGGCGCCGCGGTTGCGGAGCACCGCGATGATGGTGTCGTCACCGGCGACGGTGCCCGCGATGCCAGGAAGCGCGGCCTCGTCGATTGTTCGCGCGACAAGGTTGGCCGTGCCGGGCGGCGTACGAATGACGGCAATGGGCTCGACCAGCTCGACCGAAAGCACCAGTTCGCGCACGAGCGCGGTGGAGCTGCGGTAGCCCGAGCCCGACCTCACCAGGCCGAGCTCCTGGATGTCGCGCGAGATCGTGGCCTGGGTCGCCCGCATGCCGCGGCGTGCCAGCGCCACCGCGATCTCCTGCTGCGTATGCGCGGAGCCGCGGTTGACCAGCTCGAGGATCGCGGAGTGACGCTCGGCTTTGGTTGCCGTCATCCCAGCGCCTTCTTCATCACGTCGTGCGCCCGTTCGATCTCGGCCGGCGTGATGATCAGCGGCGGGACCAGGCGAACGGAGTGGTCGTCGACGGCGTTGACGACCAGGCCGGCGTCGAGGCAGGCGTTCTGGAATGGCTTGGCCCTGGGCTCCTCGAACTCGAATGCCTGCATGAGGCCGAGGCCGCGGACCTGTTTGGCGCCGAGGTCTTGCAGCGACGCGCCCAGGGCATCGCCGATCTCGGCGGCATGGCCGACGAGGCCATCGCGCTCGATCACGGCCAGCACCGTGGACGCCACGGCGCAAGCCAGCGGATTGCCGCCGAACGTCGATCCGTGATCGCCGGGCTCGAAGACATCGGCGCGCGGGTTGGCGAGGCACGCGCCGATTGGCACGCCGCCGCCGAGACCCTTGGCGAGCGTCATGACGTCGGGCGTTATGCCCGCGTGCTGGTGGGCAAACCAACGGCCGGTGCGACCGAGTCCGGTCTGCACCTCATCGAGGATCAGCAGCAGGTTTCTCTTGTCGCACCACTCGCGCACGCGCTTCAGATAGCCCGGCGCGGCGGGGACCACGCCGATCTCGCCCATGACCGGCTCGAGCATCACGGCCACGGTCTTGTCCGTGGTCGCCGCCTCGATCGCGCCGGCGTCGTTGTAGGGCACGTGCACGAAACCGGCCGGCAGCGGCCGGAACGGATCCGAGTATTTGTGCTGCCCGCCGGCCGTCACCGTCGCGAGCGTGCGACCGTGAAAGGAGCCTGTGCTCGTGATGATCTCGAAGGCGCCGTCGCGGTTCTTCGCGCCCCATTTGCGCGCGAGCTTGATGGCGGCCTCGTTGGCTTCCGCCCCCGAATTGCAGAAAAACACGCGGGCCGGAAACGAGAGCTCGACCAATCGCCTGGCCAGCTCGACCTGGGGCTGCGTGAAGTACAGGTTCGAGGTGTGGATGAGCTGCCCCGCCTGCCGGCTGAGGGTCGCGACGACGTCGGGGTGCGAGTGGCCGAGCAGGTTGACCGCGATCCCGGCGACGAGGTCCAGGTACTCGCGGCCTGCCTCGTCGTAGACGAGACATCCGCGCCCGCGGACGAACGTGACCGGCAGACGGCGCCCGGTCTGCATGAGGTACCGCTCGGCGAGATCCGACGTTGACTGTGTGACTTGCGTCACGGCGTGACCATGGTCCCGATGCCGGCTTCCGTGAACAGCTCCAGCAGAAGCGCGTGCTTCGTCCTTCCGTCGACGATGTGCGCCAGCGGCACGCCGTCGAGCGCGCGAAGGCACGCCTCGAGCTTGGGGATCATGCCTCCGGTCACCTCGCCCTTGGCGATCCGGCTGCGCGCGTCTTCCCTGGAGAGGACAGGAACCACATCGCCGTCTGCGCCCTGAACGCCGGCCACGTCGGTGAGCAGAATCAGCTTCGCGGCCTTCAGCGCGACCGCGATCTCCGCGGCCACGGTGTCGGCGTTGATGTTGTACGCGTGGCCGTCGTAGCCGAGGCCGATCGACGCGATGACCGGTATGTATCCACGCGTCAGCAGCGCGGTGATCGGCTCCTTGTTGACCTGGGTGACCCGGCCGACGAAACCCATGGCCTCGTCGAGCGGCTCGGCGATGATGGTCGGACCGTCCTCGCCGCTCATCCCCACCGCCTGGCCACCGAGACGGTGGATCGCCGCGACCAGGTCAGGGCTGACCTTCCCGGTCAGCACCATCTTCACGACCTCCATCGTCTTCTCGTCCGTGACGCGCAGGCCGTTCTTGAACTCCGCCTTCAATCCGAGTCGCTCGCTCATGGCGGTGATCTCGGGTCCGCCCCCGTGCACGAGCACAGGCTGCATGCCGACGTACCGCAGCAGCACGACGTCGAGCAGCGTCTCGTCGCGGGCGTGGTCGATGGCATTGCCGCCCACCTTGATGACCACGGTCTGGCCGTGGAAGCGCTTGATGTACGGCAGCGCCTCGACCAGGACTTTCGCGCGCTCGTCAACCGTCAGCGTCATGTGGTGTAGTCGGCGTTGATCCGCACGTACTCCTCCGATAGATCGCAGCCCCACGCCTCGGCGTTTCCGTCGCCGAGTCCCAGCGTGGCCACGATCTCAATTTCCGGTTGCTCAAACGCCTGGCGCACCGCGGCCAGGTCGACGTCGACCCCGGCGCCGCGCTCGAACACGACGAGGCCGCCGATGCTCAGGTGGAGGCGGTCCAGCGCGAGCTCGGAGCCACTGTAGCCGAGCGCGCAGACGATCCGCCCCCAGTTCGGATCGCCACCGTGGACCGCGGTCTTGACCAGGCTCGATGACGCGACGGTGCGCGCTGCCATACGGGCGTCCGCCTCCGACGCGGCGTCCAGCACGCGGACCGTGATGAGCTTGGTCGCCCCCTCGCCGTCACGGGCGATCGACCGGGCCAGCTCCCGCGCCACGCCCGCGATGGCCGCGCTGAGCTCGCCGGCCTCAAAGCTTCCCGCCCGGATCGGCTCGTTACCGGCCGCTCCGTTGGCCAGGATGAGAAAGCTGTCGTTGGTCGAGCTGTCGCCGTCGACCGTGACCTGGTTGAAGCTGCGGTCGGCGATCGATCTGACCAGCTCCCCGATGAGGCCCGGCTCCACGGCGGCGTCGGTCGTGACGTACGCGAGCATGGTCGCCATGTTGGGGTGGATCATCCCCGACCCCTTGCACATTCCGCCGACCCGGACGTTGACACCGCCGATCATGAGCTCCGCACGCGCCGTCTTCGGCACGGTGTCGGTCGTCATGATCGCGCGAGCCGCGGCCTCTCCCGAATCCGGGCTCAGCTTGCCGCACGCCTCGCCGATCCCCGACTTGATCGCGTCCATCGGCAAGTAGCGGCCGATCACACCGGTGGAGCTCACCAGCACCTGGTCCGGGTCGAGGTCGAGCCGGTCGGCGGACAGCTTTGCCATAAGGAGCGCGTCTCGAAATCCCTGCGCGCCGGTGCACGCGTTCGCGTTGCCCGAGTTGAC
>DASZJK010000380.1:0-4374 GCA_035948155.1 Candidatus Dormiibacterota bacterium | reverse complement strand
GGAAACCTCTGGTACACGCCGCCGGCGGACGTCGTCGCCGGGCCGGGCAACAGCTGGTTCCTGTCCGACACCACGCACATCGACAAGCTCCCGGGCGACAACCCGCCGACGCCCACGCCGAGCATCGTCGCGTTCACGCCGCCGCCCGACCCGGGCACAGGCCCGGTCCTCGCGAGCCCGCCGTGCCCGAGCCCGCACGTGCCACCGACGCCCTGCCCCTGATCTGAAGCCGGCGCGTACGTAGAATCGCGGCGTGGCCGCGGAGCTCTCGATCGCAACTGAACGCCTGCCCAAAAGCCAGGTCGGCATGACCATCGAGGTCCCCGCCGAGGTCGTCGAGGCGACCTACAACCGGGTGCTCAACCGCCTCGCATCGCGGGCGAAGATCGAGGGATTCCGTCCGGGCAAGGCGCCGCGCGCGCTCGTCGAATCGCGCATCGGCCCCGCCGCGCTTCGCGAAGAGGTCGTCGAGACGATGGTTCCGCAGGTGCTGCAGCAGGCGCTCGAAGAGAAGTCGATCGACCCCATCGACAACCCGGACATCGAGGTGCTCGAGCTGGAGCGCGGCAAGCCCGCCAAGCTGAAGGCGACGGTCAGCGTGATGCCCGACGTCGCGTTGGCTGACGCCCGCGCGCTTCAGGTCCCACCGCCCGACCACTCGCACGAGGTGACCGACGAGATGGTCGAGCGACGGTTGGAAGACCTGCGCGAGCCGCTAGCGGAGATCACCCCGGTTGAGCGTGAGGTCCGGGCGGGCGACATCGCCGTCATCGACATCGAGGTTGAGGTGGACGGGAAGGTTGTCGAATCGGAATCGCGCAAGTCGACCGAAGCCGAGGTGAAGGACGGCGTTCTGCTGCCCGAGCTCGTCGAGATCCTTCCAGGCACATTCACGGGCGAGACGCGCGAGGCGAAGGTGCACTTCCCGGACGACAACAGCAATCCCGACCTCGCCGGAAAGGACGCGACGATCCGCGTCACCGTGCAAGGCGTCAAGGAAAAGCTCCTGCCGCCACTCGACGATGAGCTGGCCCGGAGCCTCACCAACGGCAAGCAGGAGACGGCGGAGGCATACCGCAGCGCGGTGCGCGAGGAGCTCGTCGAGTCCGCGGCCGCCATCACGAAGCTCGAGCGCGAGGACGCCGCGCTGAAAGCGCTCGTCGACGCGTCGACCGTGGAGGTCCCCGAGTCGCTCGTCGACCGCGAGCTGACGAGCCAGCTCGAGTCCCTGGAGCGCAGCTTGAACCGCCAGGGGCTGAAGATCGACCGCTACCTCCAGTACCTCGGCAAGTCGGTCGACGGGTGGATGGCCGGCGAGCGCCCGGACGCCGAGGCGCGCCTGAAGATCGACCTCGTCATCCGCGAGTTCGCCCGCCGCGAGGACCTCGAACCCTCGGAAGAGGACACCCAGAAGTACATCGACGAGCAGGCCAAGGACGATCCCGAGCTCAAGGGCCAGGCGGGGGAGCTCAAGAAGAGCCCCTCAGTTCGCCGCTACTTCGCCTCGCGGCTGCGGCGCAGGCGGGTCCTGGAGCGGCTGCTCGAGGTAGTTCCTGCCGCTACTTGACGGCACCCCGGGAGGCCGTGTCTAGAATGACGTTGTGCGCGATATGAACCAGTTCCACTCTCCATCCAGCTACCTCGTCCCCATGGTCGTCGAGAACACCGGCCGTGGTGAGCGAGCGTTCGACATCTACTCACGCCTGCTGAAGGAGCGCATCGTCTTCATCGGCACGCCGATCGACGACCAGGTCGCCAACCTCGTCGTCGCGCAGCTCCTCTTCCTTCAGTCGGAAGACCCGGAGAAGGAGATAGCGCTGTACATCAACAGCCCGGGCGGCCAGGTGACGGCGGGGCTCGCGATCTACGACACGATGCAGTACATCCGGCCGCCGGTGTCGACAATCTGCATCGGCATGGCCTACTCCATGGCCGCGGTGCTCCTCGCGGGTGGCGCCCACGGCCAGCGTTTCGCGCTGCCGCACGCGAACATCCTCATCCACCAGCCGTGGGGTGGAATGCAGGGCCAGGCCACCGACATCCAGATCCACGCCAAGGAGATCCTGCGCACGCGCGAGCAGCTGAACCAGATCCTCGCGCGCCACACCGGTCAGAAGATCGAGAAGGTGACGCAGGACACCGAGCGCGATTACTTCCTCACCTCCGAGGCGGCGAAGGAGTACGGCTTGATCGACGACATCATCCTGACTCCGCAAAAGCCGGGCCAGGCGGACAAGACCAAAGAACCCGAGAAGGAAAAGGAAAAGGTCGCCGCCGGATGATCTTCCGACGCAGGACGAAGCGCGACGAGGTCAAAAGACACCCCGCCAAGTGCTCGTTCTGCGGCAAGGCCCAGGGCGATAGGGGAATTCGACTGATCGCGGGGCCCGGAGTGTTCATCTGCAGCGAGTGCATAAGCCTTGCCAACGAGATGCTGTGGGGCCATAATCCCCCGGCGCCGGCCTCCCCGTAAAGGACACAAACCAGGAAGCAATGAACGAACGAGAAGATCGCCGCCGCTACACGCGATGCAGCTTCTGTGGCAAGGGCCAGGACCAGGTGCGCAAGCTGGTCGCGGGCCCCGGCGTGTTCATCTGCGACCAGTGCATAGACCTCTGCCAGGAGGTCCTCGAGGACGACAACCGATCCGCGGGGCAGAAGAAGCAGAAGACCGGCTTCATCCCGAACCCCAAGACGATCTGCGCCGCGCTTGACCAGTACGTGATCGGACAGGAGCGCGCCAAGAAGGTGCTCTCGGTGCAGGTCTACAACCACTACAAGCGCATCAGCGCGTCGAAATCGGTCGGCGACGTCGAGCTGACCAAGTCGAACGTGCTTCTAGTCGGTCCCACCGGATGCGGCAAGACGTATCTGGCGCAGACGCTGGCCAAGATCCTCGACGTTCCCTTCGCGATCGCAGACGCAACCAGCCTCACCGAAGCCGGCTACGTGGGTGAGGACGTCGAGAACATCCTGCTGCGCCTCATCCAGGCCGCGGACTTCGACATCAGCCGCGCCGAGCGCGGAATCATCTACATCGACGAGATCGACAAGATCGCGCGCAAGTCCGACAACCCGTCGATCACGCGCGACGTCAGCGGCGAGGGTGTGCAGCAGGCGCTGCTCAAGATCCTCGAAGGCACGGTCGCCAACGTCCCACCGCAGGGTGGGCGCAAGCACCCGCACCAGGATTTCATCCAGATCAACACCACCAACATCCTCTTCGTCTGCGGCGGCGCGTTCGACGGGCTGGAGAAGGTCGTCGAGCAGCGCATCGGGCGGCGGGCGATCGGTTTCGGCGCTCCGAACAACCGGACCGAGAAAAGGATCGTCTCCGAGACGCTGAAGCACCTCCAGCCGCAGGACCTTTTGAAGTACGGGTTCATCCCGGAGTTCATCGGCCGCCTGCCGATCATCGTGACCCTGCACCACCTGGACCAGAACGACATCGTGCGCATCCTCACCGAGCCCAAGAACGCGCTCGTGAAGCAGTACCAGAAGTTCTTCACGCTCGACAACGTCGAGCTCGTGTTCGAGAAGGGTTCGCTGGATGCGATCGCTGAACTCGCTTTGCTGCGCGGCACCGGCGCGCGCGCGTTGAAGTCGATCATCGAAGAGGCACTGCTGAACTCCATGTTCGAGATCCCCTCGAGGCCGGAGATCAAGCGCTGCATCATCTCGGAGCGCTCGATCCGCGAGGCCCTCGAGCCGGAGTTCGAGGTCGTGGAAGAGACGGAAGGTCCAGCCCGCGCGGTTGGAGAGTCGGCCTGACCCGAGTCGGCGGGCGGCTCGCTGTAAGATCTTCCTCACCATGAGCCGGGACGTACGCGCCCAGGGGTCCCCGCGAAATCCAGGCGAAGCCTCTGATTTCGTGGGGCCAGTATCCGTACCCTCGCCGGCTCAGTCGCGCTAACCGCGACCATCCGCCGGCGGACCTGAACCCACCCGAGCGATCAAACACGCCCATGCAAGAACAAACTGAGATGCCGAAAGCTTTCGATCCACTGCCCATCGAGGCCGGCTGGTACGCGCGCTGGGAATCTGACGGTCTCTTCATCGCCGACCCGACCAGTGACAAGCCGAAGTTCGCAATGTGCTTTCCGCCGCCCAATATCACCGGCGAGCTGCACATGGGGCACGCGCTGCAGACGGCCGTCTACGACCTGATCGCCCGCTACAAGCGAATGGCGGGGTACGAGGTTCTGTTCCTGCCCGGGTACGACCATGCGGCAATCGCCACGCAGAACGTGATCGAAAAGCAGCTCGCTCGCGAGGGCACCAGCAAGGAAGAGCTCGGCCGGGAGAAGTTCGCCGCCCGCGTTGAGACGTGGTACGAGCAGGTCGGCGCGACGATCATCAACCAGCTCCGACTTC
>DASZJK010000379.1:0-5965 GCA_035948155.1 Candidatus Dormiibacterota bacterium | reverse complement strand
GGTCCTGAGCTTCACCCAGTCGATCGGGACCATCGACATCGGGTTCGAGGGCATCGACCCCGACGTCCTGACTGAGCAGGACATCGAGCTGTCGCCGGTGCGGTGCCCCGACCCGGACGCGTCGCGCCAGATGGTCGCGCTCATCGATGAGGTGGGCGAGCAGGGCGACACGCTGGGCGGAACCTTCCGTGTCATCGCGCGTGGCCTGCCCCCCGGCCTCGGAAGCTACGTGCACTGGGACCGCAAGCTCGACGGTCAGCTGGCGCAGGCAGTGATGTCGATCAACGCCATCAAGGCCGTCGAGTTCGGCGCGGGCTTCGAGGGCGCATCGCGTCGCGGCTCGGAGTTTCACGACGAGATCGACTACGACGAAGGCCGCTTCCGCCACCTGACCAATCGCGCGGGTGGCATCACGGGCGGCGTCACCAATGGAGAGCCCATCGACCTCCGCGTCGCGATCAAGCCGATCTCCACGATGAAGAAGCCGATGATGTCGATCGACCTGCGCACGAAGGAGAGAACCGAGGCCCATTACGAACGGAGCGACGTGTGCGTCGTGCCGGCGGCGGGAGTGATAGGGGAGGCCGTGGTCTCGCTGACGCTGGCCGACGCGTTCCTCGAGAAGTTCGGCGGCGACTCGATGCCGGAGCTCGAGCGCAACTACAGGTCGTACATGGAGTCGATCGCGCAATAGGCAAGGTGATGTCGATGGCAGAGGCCATCGAGAGCTTTCTCCCAGATGGCTCAACGGTTGCGCTGGGGGTCGCGCTGGAGCCGCTTATCCCGTTCGCCGCCGGACACGAGATCATCCGGCAGCGCCGCGACGATCTCAACCTGGTGGGACCGATCTCCGACTCGCTGTTCGATCAGCTCATCGGCGCAGGTTGTGTGCGCCGTGTCACCGCGGCCTGGGTGGGAAACGTGTCCGAAGGATTGGGACACTGCTACCGGCGCGCGTGCGAGCAGGCGATCCCTCGCACGCTGGAGGTGCGCGACCACTCCAACTTCTCCATCTCGCTTGCCCTCTGGGCTGCGGCATGGAGCGTTCCGTATCTGCCCACGCGCACGCTTCTCGGCAGCGACATCCTGCGGACCAATCCCGACCTCTCGGTCGTCGGTGAGCTCGCCCACGTCGACGCCGTGCGACCCGACGCCGCGATCGTCCACGTGCAGCGCGCCGACGAGCAGGGGCGCGCGCACGCTTGGGGCCCGCTCGGCATCACCGAAGAGGCGGGGCTCGCTGCGGACCGCGTGATCGTCAGCTGCGAGGAGCTTGTCGACGCCGAGGTCACCCTCAGCGACCCCAACCGCATCCTCTTTCCCGAGACGAAGGTCGTCGCGGTCGTGCACGAGCCGGGCGGGGCGCATCCGTCGCCGGTCCAGGGTTACTTCAAACGTGACCACGCTTTCTATCGCGACTACGCGGAGCACTCTCGGTCGCGCGAGGGATTCGAGGCATGGCTGCACGAGTGGGTCCTGGACGTGCCCGACCGAGCGACCTACCTGCAACGGATCGACGTCGAGTCGCTGCGCGTCAAGGAGCACAGAGCGTCGGCGCCGGCGGATTTCGGCTTTGAGTGAGCCGGCGGCCAGATACACCGCGCAGGAGCTGATGGTCGCTGTCGCCTCGCGGGAGATCCGCGACGGCGACCTCGTCTTCGTCGGCATGCGCCTGCCCGTCCTTGCGTACGCGGTGGCGCGCAACTCGCACGCGCCGAACGCCCGCGGTCTGTTCGAGGTGGGCTTGATGCGCGACAGGCCCGCGTCGGCTTTTCTCGGCACCATGGGCGATCCTCCAAACGTCACCGGCGCGCTGTGGGCGACGCGCATGTCCAACGCGATGGCGCTGATGGCGCAGGGCAACGTCGACCTTGGCTTCATCGGCGGCGCGGAGGTCGATCGCTTCGGCAACCTCAACACCTCGTACGTCGGCGATCCGTCGCGACCGAACGTGAAGCTGCCGGGGAGCGGGGGAGGGGCCGACATCGCCATCCTCAGCCGGCGGTGGGTAACCCTGATGGGCCACGAAAGGCGGCGCCTGGTGGATCGCGTCTCGTTCATCACGTCACCGGGTTACGGCGACGGGTCGCCGGGTTGGCGCAAGCGCAGCGGCCTGCTCGGTGGGGGACCTGTCGCGATCATCACGACGCTGGGAGTGCTGCGTTTCCCGGAGGGCGGGGGCGAGGCGATCCTCGAAAGCGTGCATCCAGGCCACGACCTGCGTGAGGTCCTCGACAACACCGGCTGGGACCTCGGCGTCTCCGCGTCTGTAAAGGAAACGCCAGCGCCCACGGACCCTGAGCTGGAGGCGATCAGGCGCTTCGATCCCGAGGGCTTCTGGACTCGCAGCTAGTTACAAAGACCTGACTCCGTCCCGACGAGGCTCTGACACTGCGCCGCGAATTTCTTCTCGAGAGCCTGGTCGAGAAGAAGGTCATCACGCAAGCGCAGGCCGACAGGCTCCTCGACCGGATATCAAAGGGCCACACCCGTTCTGGAACGGCCTGCACCCCCGCAAGAAATAAGAAAGACATTCAGGGCCTCCCCCAGCGAAGGGCTCGGGCTACCACCGGGCCCTTTTCCCTGCCATCGCGATCTGCTTCCACTTCTTTCGGTCCTCGGCGCGCAACCGCGCGTCGCTCCGCGCGGCGACGGCGCGCAGCTCACGTTGGAGCTTGCGGTAGCTGCGAAAGCGGTCGGGGTCAAGGCTTCCCGCTACGATCGCGGCCTTGATCGCGCAGCCTGGCTCCGTTTCATGCGAGCAGTCCGCGAAGCGGCAGCCCATGGCCAGCGCCTCGATGTCCTCGAAGACACCGGACAACGCGTCCTCACCCTCCCAGAGCTGAGCCTCGCGCAGGCCCGGCGTGTCGATGATCATCCCGCCACCTGGCACCTGGATCAGCTGACGATGGCTCGTCATGTGCCTTCCTTCGCCTGAGCGGTGAATCTCGCGCGTCCGCATCACGGCCGCGCCCATCAGCTGGTTGATCAATGTCGACTTGCCGACACCTGAGGGTCCCAGCAAGACGCCGGTCCTATGGGGTCGGAGCTCGTCGCGAATCTCCTCGATGCCCAGACCGCTCACTGCGCTGGTGAGGATGACCCGGGCTGGTAAGGGCGGTTCATCGACCGTATCGGCGAGGTCAACTTTGGTGATCACGACCACAGGCGTCGCGCCGCTCTGCCACGCGATCGTGAGGTAGCGCTCGATCCGGCGGACATTGATGTCGATCGACGCCGCGACGACGAACGCCACGTCGATGTTTGCCGCGAGCACCTGCTCGCGCGTCTCGGCGCCGGCCGCGCGGCGGGAGAACGCGGTCCGGCGCGCAAGCACCTCGGTGATGAAACCGCCATCGAGGGTGACCCAATCGCCGACAGCGGGGTCGCACCGCTTTGCGACCGCGCGCCATGGGGACGCGCCGTCGTCGACGAGGTAGTCCGCGCCGTAGTCGGCGATGACGCGGACCGGTATGCGGTCACTGAGCAACGCAAATCCTCCGGGTTCAGAAACGGGTGGGCGGGTGTCGGTCCGCCCGGGTCGGAGGACTTAGCTGGCGCTAGCTCCGGAGGCGGCCGACGGCCGGGACTCGGTCAACACAATTTCTGCCATCAGACGCACCTCCTGTGAGAAATCCGAGGCGCGAAGCCTAGCACGATCTGTTCGGCCGTTGAATCCCTGCTTCTCGAGGGCCAGAACCGGCGTTAGTCGCGACTATCCCCGCTTCTCGAGGGCGAGAACCCGCGTTAGTCGCGACTATCCCGTGGGCTATTCGCCCTTGAACTCAGCCTTCCTCTTTTCGACGAACGCTTTGATGCCCTCGTTCGCGTCCTGGGACACGAAGACGCGGCTGATCGCCTCGCGCTCGATGGCCAGGCCGAGGTCGAGCGGCGCGCCGTATCCCTGCGTGATCGCGAGCTTGGCGTGGCCGAGCGCGACGCTTGGGCCTGCCGCGATCTTGGCCGCGTAGTCGATCGCGCCTTGCCGGCAGGACTCGGCGTCCCCAAACAACCGGTCGACCAGGCCGGCTTCCTTTGCCTCAGCCGGCGTCATCGTCTTCGCCTCGAGGATCATCTCCATCCCTTTCGACAGCCCGACCAGCCGCGGCAGCCTTTGCGTGCCGCCGCTGCCCGGGAACAACCCCAGGTTCATCTCCGGGAGACCGATCTGGTACGTGCCCTCGGCTGCGAAGCGCAGGTCGCACGCAAGCGCGAGCTCCAGGCCGCCACCCAGGCAGTGGCCCGAGATCGCCGCGATGAACACGAACGGCGTGTTCTCCATCTTGCGAAACGTCTCGTGCGCAAGGGTCGCGAGCATCACGCGCGCCCGCGTCGTGCCGCGGGCGAAGTAGCCGACGTCGGCGCCCGCGGAGAAGAACTTCTGGGCCGAGCTCGTCACGACGACAGCATGGATGTCCTCGTCGGCGCGAACGTCGTCGATGACCCCTGCGAACGCGCGGAGGAACTGATAGTCGTAGCTGTTCGCCGGCGGGTGATCGAGGACGATGATTCCGACACCGCCTTGCTTTTCCAGCCTCACCGACATTTCCAACTAACCTTAACCAAGTACCGAATTCCAGCAACCGACGGGGGTGTGCCGCATGGCGACGATGATCATCGAGGGCGACCGGACCAAAGCGGCGTCCGGCAAGACGTACGAGGTCCGCAACCCGGCCACGGGTGATGTCGTCGACGAGGTCCCCTCGGGCGGTCCCGCCGACGTCGACAAGGCGGCGCAAGCCGCGTCCAGAGCCTTCGGCGCGTGGTCGAAGATGCCGTCCAACCAGCGCCGCGAGGTCCTGCACAAAGCCTCGCAGCACATGCTGTCGAAGGTCGAGGAGATCGCGACGCTCCTCACCAGGGAGCAGGGCAAGACCATCCTCGAGTCGCGCCTGGAGGCACGGCGCTTTGGCGAGAACATCGGCTGGTTCGCCGACCTGGCGGACAAGGTCCACGGTCAGTACGTCCGGCTCCCCGACCTGACAACGTACGGCCTGGTCGTGCGCAAGCCGATCGGCGTCTGCGGCGCGATCGTGCCGTGGAACTTCCCGCTTACCCTCGCGGCCAACAAGGTTGCGCCCGCGATCGCCGCGGGCAACACGGTCGTGCTGAAGCCGGCCAGCACCACGCCCCTCGCGACGCTCGCGTGCGTCGAGGCCCTGATTGAGGGCGGCCTCCCCGAGGGCGTCATCAACGTTGTGCTTGGCCAGGCGACGGGCGAAGCGATCGTCGGCCACCCGACCATCCGCAAGGTCGCGTTGACCGGATCGACGCCAACCGGCAAGCGCGTCATGGCGAAGGCGGCGGAGACGCTGAAGAAGGTGACCCTCGAGCTCGGAGGCAGCGATCCCTGCATCGTGCTCGACGACGCCGACCTGGAGGGCGCGGCGCGCGCGATCTCGGTCGGCCGCTTCTTCAACTGCGGCCAGCAGTGCCTCTCCACCAAGCGGCTCTACGTGCAGGAAGGCGCGTACGACGGCCTGATGGATAAGCTCATCGCGCGTGCGGCGAAGCTGAAGCCAGGCAACGGGCTGGACAAGGACTCACGCATGGGGCCGATGCACACCGAGACGCAGCGCGCCGAGGTCGAGGCGCAGATCAAGGACGCGGTCGACCGCGGAGCCAAGGTCCTGTTCGGCGGCGGCCGGCCAAACGGCCCCGATTACGAGAAGGGCTGGTTCATCGAGGCGACGATCCTGACCGACGTCCCGGACGATGCGCGCATGTGGAAGGAGGAGGTCTTCGGTCCCGCCCTTCCGGTGCGCAAGGTGAAGGACCTGGACGAGGCGCTGCGGCTTTCCAACGACTCGCCCTACGGACTTGGGTCGTCGATCTGGACCACGAACATGGCCGCCGCCCACCGGGCGGTCCTCGAGCTGGAGGCCGGCTACACGTGGGTGAATGCTCTCGTCGTCGCGCACGACGAGCTGCCCTTCGGCGGAACCAAGCAGTCGGGCTTCGGCAA
>DASZJK010000378.1:0-7487 GCA_035948155.1 Candidatus Dormiibacterota bacterium | reverse complement strand
CCGCCGCGCGCGCACATCAGGTTGGTGGACATCGAGCCGAGCCAGCGATCGCCGATCACGCCGCCACCGATCGCGATGTATGCCCTCGCCCCGCTCCGCCGGCCCGCGAAGGCAACCTCGTCACCCGCCGCCAGCTGGATCGCGCTCCACATGGGGATCGACGGGCCGAGATCACCTCCGGTGATCGCGATCACGCACGACCTGGTCGCCACCAGGCGAGGTCCGGCCAGCGTGCACTCGAGCGTGGCGGCGGCGCGGTCGTTGCCGACGATCAGGTTGGCCGCCGAATGGGCGAACCGGTCCATCGCGCCGCCCGGCGGCACGCCGGACGCGACGGCGTTGGGGCGACCGGTGTCCTGGATCGTCGTCAGGATCCCCGGCTGCACCACGCGGAGGGTTTCGGTCAAGCGTCGGCCGCAAAAAACTTGACCCGGTCGCCGGCGCGAAAGAGCGAAGGTGGGTCGGAGTCGGGCAGGAAGAGCTTGACTGTGGTGCGGCCGATGACGTTCCAGCCGCCCGGCGAGTCCAGCGGGTAGATCCCGGTCTGCTGGCCCGCGATCGCGACCGAGCCCGCGGGCACCCGCGTGCGTGGCGTGGCGCGTCGGGGCAGGACGAGCTCGTCCGGCAGCGGCCCGAGATACGCCCAGCCGGGGACGAACCCGATCAGGAACGCGCGGTAGATCGGCCGGCCGTGGAGATCGACGACTCGCTGCCGCGTGAGCCCGAGTCGCTGCGCGACCTCGTCGAGGTCCGGCCCGTCGTACACCACCGGGATGCGATGAAGCCGCCCAGGTTCCTCCATCGGCGGCCGTTTGGTGGCGAGGCGTCGGATCGCGGCCGCGAGGGCATCGTGGGTGATCTGGTCGGGGTCGAACTGGACCGTGACGCTGGCATGGCCCGCGACCGCCTGGCGCACGTCACGGCGTTTCTTCAACGCAGCCGCGAGCGCGATCGCCCGCGTGTTCAGCGCGGTGTCGAGGCGCGACCCCAGCTCGGCAAGAACAGCTGTGTCACCGAGCGGATGAACCCGGACCCGAGGCGATCGGACGGTGGAGCGCCGCCGCGGCATGTGCGCTCACAAGGATGGCGTAGAACACGCCGGGCACGATTCCAAGGCAGAGCAACCCGGCGCATGCGATCCCGACCGCCCAGGCGGTCACGATCGCGGCCACGACGAGGTTCCACGTCGTGAAGTCGCGCCGCACACCGCGCAGCGCCCCAGCCACATCAACGAGGTCCGTGTAGATCCCAGTGGCGGCGAACGAGGCGGTAGCGTGGGGGAGCAGAAGCAGGGCGAGCACTCCCCACAGAAAGAGCAGCACAAAGAAAGCGATGACATGCGTGTAAATGCTGGCTCCGAGTGCCGTCGCGAGCGGATTCAGGGCCAACGCGAACGGGACCAGGGTGACGATCACGACGACTGAAGTCCACAGGCCGGCCCAGATGAGCGGAAACGACAGGCGCCACGGGGGTGGGGGTTGGTCGGGGCTGAGCTCAGCTGACCGCGTGGCCGCAATCGCGTAACCGAGGAGCGGTATGAACAGCAGCGGCAAGAGAAGGACACACGCGCAGCCCCAGACCCAGGTGGTCAGCCTGGCCCGAAACGGCCACCCGAACGATTCGGCGATCAGCCTCACGCGGGAATAATCGCCTCCGGCGCTGACTTCAGTCGGTCATGACGGAGCCGCGACCCATCGTCTGCACCCTTACAGCGGCCGACCTCCGCGACCGGGGGGCTGCGTGGCGCAAGCTGTTCGCCAGCGGGCTGCTGAATCGCGATCTCGTGCCTGGCGGCATTCGCCTCAGCGCCCAACCCGGGGCGATCGGAGCGCTCCGCGAGCTCGTCGACCTGGAGCGGGAGTGCTGCGCCTGGATCGACTACGACGTCGACTCGACGGGTGCGACGCTCACGGCGCAGGGCGACGGCGAAGCCGTCCTCGCCGGGATGTTTCTGTCCTAGCCGGCGGCTTCGGCCGCTACGGGTGCACCCACGATGTTTTCCTGCAGCATGTACGCGCACCCGTAGGGGTCTCGGAACCCAAGCGCCTCCACGTTGACATTCATCTCGGTGTGCAGGAAAAGGCCCTCGATGATGCCGGCGTGGAATTGGCAGATCACCGGCGCGCGCCGGCACACCTCCGCGAAAAGACAGTTGTTGCAGGTGATGATCCCGCCACGGTCGGTCTCGTACTCGGCGCCCATCTCGAGCATTGGCTCGAGCGCGGCCATCGTTGATTTCGCGCCGGGCAGCGAAATCGATTCGCCGAAGTTGCGACCCGCGCGACGCACCGCATGGCTCCCGACGTCACCCAGCTCGTCGAGCGCCCGTCCAAGGGACTCCGCGACTACGTCGTAGCGGCGCATCGGATGGCTGATCTGAACCGGGCCGCCGGTGAGCTTGTAGATCTTCGCCGGCTTTCCCGGGAAGCCGCGGCGATGGGCGACTTCGAGGTAGCCGAGCGCCGTGAGGCGTTCCAGATGCTCGAAGGCAACCGATCGATGCACGCCCGCCTCGCGAGCCACGTCTTCGACGCTGCGTGGCTTTCGGTCGGCGTAGAAGCGAAGGAGGATGTCGCGCCTGGTGAAGTCTTTGAGGGCGCCAAGGGCGCGCTCCATGTCCGCCGCCATCGCTTAAGTCCCGGCCTTCTTTTTGATCCGCACCTCGAGGCCATCTCCCGACGGGCTCACCTCGACGTCTCCCGCTTTGATCCGGAGGCCGTTTTCGACCCGGGTCGCAATCACCTCTCCTTCGTAGACGAGCTCGGCAAAGCGCAGCTCCTTCCCGTGCTTGCGCATGCGCACGACGACCCCGCCAGGGCTTCGCCAGACGCCCTCCCCTGAAGGCTTGAACCCGCGGGTGACCAGCTCACCGACCTGGTCGGGGATGGTCTCCTCTGGCGGTTTCACCGCCGGCCAGACGACGGGCTTTTCACGCTCGACGTGGGCGCCCGGCAGGACCCGGAGGTCGGGTTTGCGCGAGCGCGCCTGCTCGAGGGAGAGGCGCAGCAGCTCGGAGCCTTCCTCCTGGGCGAAGAACGCGCCTGAGATGCGGGAGGGGTCGTGGGAGCGTCGGATGCAGTTGGCGCAGTCGGCATCCGAGTCGACTGCCGAGTAGGAACCATCCGCGAGGGTTTGGCCGCAGAGCGTCTCGACCGGACCGCTGCGCGGAACCCTCGGAGTCAGATGAATCCGCCCGCCCGACTTACGGCGGACGGATTCGAGCTTGACCTGGTGCACGCCCTAATGATGGGCGCTCGGGGCTTGTCAGCGACTCTTGCACCTCCTAGTCGGTTGGGCCAAAACACCCACCCAGAAAAGGCATCGAGAGTCCCACCGACCCGGCTGTTAAGCGCATTGAAAGCTGCGTCAAGGCCTGCGTAAATGGCGGGTAGACCCTGATGCGTGGACGCGTATCTCGCAAACCATGAGCCTCCTCATCGCACCGCGCCCGCGGGCGATCCGCCGTCCGATCATCGACCTGGCGGAGGAGCTGCACTTCGACCTGGACGCGGTGGACCGGGCGGTCGCCGCCCTGGAGCGCGCCGCCAGCCGGGGCCCCTCGATGGGCATGTCGATCCGAAGCGACCTCACCGGGCTCAAGGCCTCGGATGTGCGCCGCGCGCTGTCAGGCCTGCCGTCGCCGGGCGACTACCGCGTCGTGATCAAGCCCTTGCGCTATCGCAGGAAACCCAGTCTTTCGGGCCTCTGCGAGTTCGACCTGGGCCGGATCATCGTGCGCGTGCCGGAGCCGTTCCGGCCGTTCAGCGAGCTGGTCTATTTCAACGCTCGGCGCAAGGCGGGCGAGGGCATGAAGTTCGCGTGGCTGTCCCAGCGGGTCCGCTTCCGGACACGACGCGACGTGCTCCGCTTCGTCTACCTGCACGAGTGGCTGCACTGGTACCTGCGTGAGATGCGCGGCAGGCGGGCCGGCGCCGAGACGGCGTGTGACCGGTTTGCCCTGCGGAACTTCCGCCGCCGAGCGGTGACCGTCGGTGATGCGGTGGAGGCGCTGCGCGGCACGCGGATGCAGCCACTTCTCGACTGGGTCCGCGCAGCCGCGTAACAGAACCCGTCTTTCGCGCGTACAACCATCGGACCGCGCGTGAAAGAAGATCGACCGAACCTGACCTCGGCCATCGCGATCGTGACCGTGCTCGCGATCTCGATGGGGACCATCGGCGCATTGATCGCCGCACGCCACTACCGGCCATTGGCGGCGGTGGTTAGCGGCCCTCGCCTCCTGTCTCCCGCTCCTCAGACCTCGCCGAGCCCATTTCTCCAACAGCCCGGACCAGAGGAGGTGCAGGTCGTCGCGCCTTCGGCCGACGTGGTCTGGGCGTTGGTCGACTACCGGTCCCTTTACCGCTCGACGGACCGGGGACAGTCTTGGATCCAGTTCACCGTTCCGGACCAGGTGGGCATTCGTCCGCTGATCAGCTTTGTCGACGATCACGAAGGTTGGCTCCTGGCACCGGGATCGCCCGCGACGGAGTGCCAGGAGGCAGACGCCGCTGTGTGGCGCGCGACGGACGGAGGCAAACTCTGGCACCAACTGTCGATCACCGGCATCGCATCGGGCCAGTGCAAGGGCGGCATCTGGTTCGTCGATGCAGAACATGGATTCATCTCTGCGGCCGATCCACTTCATCCGCCGACGATCTACCGAACCTCCGACGGCGGCAGTACATGGGCGGCCAGTACGTTGCCCGATCCACCGGATTTCAAGTCAGCGCCAGCCGGATTTGAGCTCACTCCCGAGTGGCTCAAACCGTCCGGCGCCACGCTTTACCTGGAGGCCTATGGAGCGCAGGACGGTCCCATCCACGACCGCCACTACATCTTCACCTCGACCGACGGCGGCGCCACCTGGAAATGGCTGATGAAGGTCGCGTCCGCTGCCGTCGTAATGGTCACTCCATCACGTTGGCTCGACTTTTCGGTTCCGGGGCAGCCCATGGAGTCGGTCAATTTCGGGCAGCAGTTCCACCAGTTCACGTCTGACTTCAACTCTGACAGCGGGACCACGCAGTTCGTGTTTGCCGGCGCGACGCTCGGATACGCGAGCGGCAACGGTCTGCTCCAGCGGACGGTCGACGGAGGCGCACATTGGGTGAGGATCCAGGCGCCGGGCACTCAACCTGCGGCCAGCCCTTCCCCGGCCCCCACTGGAATCCCGATGCCGACGACGACGGTGCTCAGCGCGGCTTCCGCCACCGTATGGGCTCTTGTCGGGAGCCAGTACCTGTTCCGCTCCACCGATGAAGGCAATACGTGGCAGCAGCGGGTCTTTCCTTCCCATAAAGGCGGCGGCGGAGAGCCCCTGATCACGTTCATCGGCGATGGGACCGGTTGGGTTCTGTTCCCCGGAGTGCCGGCGACGCAATGCACCTTCCAGGGGCTAGAGCTCTTCCGAACAACGGACGGCGCCGGCACGTGGCAAAACATCGCGAGCGTCAGCGACACCCAGGGCTCGTCAACCTCGATCAGCTTCGCGCAGTGCAAGGAGAGCCTCTACTTCGCAGATGCGCAGCGCGGCTTCATCGGCGCCGACGATCCGACCGGCGACACGATCTACCGGACTTCCGACGGTGGCACCACATGGTCAGCCGCGAAGCTGTCGGCGCCCCCCGGATTCGTGAGGGGTGGAAGCAGGCTTCCCGTGACCGATATCAAATCGTTCGGTAGCACCGTCCTGGCGTACGCACCGCCTGACGTTTTCCGATCGCTGGATTTCGGCGCCACATGGACCTACATCGCAGCGATCCCGCAGCCCGACTCCGTCGCCTTTGCTTTCGTTTCTGCGACGCGCTGGCTCAATATTCCCTTCGGGCTCGAGACCACCGACGCGGGCAAGACCTGGCACTCGTTCACCACTGACTACAGTCAGGCAGCGGGCGTCCCACCGGAGCTGGTCTTCGCCAGCGATGAGGTGGGCTATTCGACAGTGCGCGGTGAGATACAACGAACGGCAGACGGCGGAGTCCACTGGGAGATGATCAAGAACTCCTGGCCGTAGCATTCGGTGGCTATGCCGGTTCGGGTGGTGGGGTTTGACGGCGACGACACGCTGTGGCACAGCGAGACGCGCTTCCACGTCACGCAGGGAGAGTTTCGCGAGCTACTGAAGCGTCACGTCCCCGACGCGAACGTCGATGCGCGGCTGGCAGAGACGGAGATGAAGAATCTCTCCATCTACGGGTACGGTGTGAAGTCCTTCACCCTGTCGATGCTCGAGACGGCGATGGAGCTGACCCAACGGCGGATTCCGACCGCGGACCTGGAGGTCATCCTCGGATGGGGCAAGCGAATGCTGATGGAGCCGACCAACCTCCTCGACGGAGTGGAGGAAACGCTCGGAGTTTTGAGCGGCCGCTACGACCTGCTCCTGATCACCAAGGGTGATCTGTTCGACCAGGAGAGCAAGCTCGCGCGCTCTGGCCTCGGCCATCTGCTCGGGGGCGTCGAGATCCTCAGCGATAAGAACAAGGAGACCTATCGCGGCGTCTTCCAGCGCCGAGGGATCAAGCCCGAGGAGTTCGTCATGGTCGGCAACTCGCTGCGGTCGGACATCGTACCGGTGGTCGACCTCGGGGGCCGCGCCGTCCACATCCCGTACGAGGTCACGTGGGCGCACGAGGAAGTCCGGGAGGACGAGCTGCCGAAGGACGGTTGGCAGCGCCTCGAAACAATCCGCGAGCTGCCCGCCGCACTCGAAACAATCTAAAAGCTCGGTTCGTCCGGCTTATCAGGGATTCTCGGCCCCCCAAAAGCCCGGATAGTCCGGACTATCCGAAAGCTCTCACGCCGCTCCTTCCCTGGTTCCGCCCCCGGTCATCAGCAACCCCAGCCGCTCCTCTGGCGTTTCCGGTGAGACGATGGTCACGATCCGGCCCTCGTACATCACCGCGATGCGGTCGGATAGCGAGCGCACCTCATCCAGCTCGGCGGACACCAGCAGCACCGCGGCGCCCTCATCTCTCTCCTTGACGATCTGGCGATGGATGAATTCGATCGCCCCGATGTCGACGCCGCGTGTGGGTTGCGCCGCGAGCAGCACCTTGGGGCCGCCGCCCATCTCGCGCGCGACGATGACTTTCTGTTGATTGCCTCCGGAGAGGTTGCGCGCTGCGACGTCGATCGAGGGCGTCCGGATGTCGAAGTCCTTGACCAACCGGCGCGCCCAGTCTCGAATTGCCACCAGCCGCAGGATGAAATGCCGCCACGAGAAGAGCGCCGCCCGCTCGCGACCGAGGATCGAGTTCTCCGCGATGGAAAAGCTCAGCACGAGTCCCGTGCCGCGGCGGTCCTCGGGGATGAACGCAACGCCGGCGTCGCGCTCGGTGTTCGCGTCCATCGTGGTGATGTCCCGACCGCCGAGCGTGACGTGGCCGCCGGTTGCGCGCCGCGTGCCCGCGAGCACCTCCATGAGCTCGCTCTGCCCGTTGCCCTCGACCCCTGCGATGCCGAGGATCTCGCCGTGACGCAGC
>DASZJK010000377.1:0-2804 GCA_035948155.1 Candidatus Dormiibacterota bacterium | reverse complement strand
TGGGGAACGTGGGGAGCATTCGCTCCGGTCTTCGGTAAGGAAGCGCTTGGACTGTCCAGTGCGCAGGTGGGCTACCTGCTCGCGATCCAGGCCATCTTCAACGCGGGCTCTCGACCGGTTGGCGGCGGACTCGTCGACCGCGCACGACGCAGGTGGCCCATCGTGCTGGTCGGCTCTGTCGGATGGTCCCTGGCCATGGTCTCCATCGGCCACCTCACGGGTTTCCTCTTTCCGGCCATCGTCATTGCGATCGGGACCCCGTTCCTGGCGATCGCTTTCGTGGCCATCGGCGTTGTGTTCGGCGACCTCTCGAGCGCGTCGACCCGCGGCGTCACCATGGGCATCTACGGGACGGTGCTGTTCCTCGGCCTGAGCATCGGCCCGCTTGTCTTTGGACCGATCGTGCAGGGGAGCGGCTACGCCGCCGGCTTCACCGCGTGCGCCATCGTGTCCGTTTTCCTCGCGCTGCTCATGGCCGCGATGCAGACCCAGCTGCTGCGGCGGCGTAGCGGGCAATCGCCTCTCGGTGACTCGGAAACGCGACCGGCGGCAGCGCGTCGAGTCTGAAGATGCCAACTTCCAGCATCTCGTCTCCCGGCGCGATCTTCTCACCGACCGCGAGGCGGCCTCGGTAGGCGATCACGACGATGCTCGGCGCAGTGCTCTTCGCGCCGTGATACACATCCAGCACCGACTCGACCTCGACCGCTGCCCCGATCTCTTCGCGGCACTCGCGAACCACGGCTTCGGCCGGGCTTTCGTCGTCGTTGACGAAGCCGCCAGGCAGACACCACAGGCCGTACCCGGGCTCGATCGCACGCCGGCCGAGGACGATGCCACCGCCGGCTTCGACCACGATCGCGGCGGCGACCTTGGGGTCGCGCCACAACACGAAGTCGTCGTTCGGGCACGCTTCGAGCTCGCGACCTTCGAAGACCCTGATCACGAGGGGCGAACCGCAACGCACGCAGAAGTGGCCCAAGGCCTTCGAGGTTAGACCGGTTCGGCTTCGGGCTTGCTCTGGTGCGGTCTTGGAGCCGGACCCCTCATATCCGCCGCGCGGACCTGATTCCGGCCGCCCTGCTTGGCCGCGTAAAGCGCCTGGTCAGCGCGGTCGATGAGCTGCGTGTAGATCGATGGCTCCTGTGTCGCGGCGACGCCGACGCTGATCGTCAGCTTGAGTCCTCCGGCGAATGTCGCCGAGGCGACCTTGGCCCGGATGCGCTCGGCGAGCACACGAGCGCCTGACTCTGTCGTCTCCGGCAGGATGAGCGCGAACTCTTCGCCGCCGTACCGCGCGCACACGTCCGACTCGCGAAGGCCGTTGGAGAGAATGGACGCCAGCTCCGCGAGGACCGCGTCACCGTTGAGGTGGCCGTACGTGTCGTTCACCTGCTTGAAATGGTCGAGGTCGATCATGAGGAACGACAGAGCCGAGTGGTGACGGCGGGCGCGCTGCGTCTCCTGGAGGAACCGCTGCGCCAGGGCGCGCCGGTTGGGCAGTTTCGTGAGCTCGTCGGTGAGCGCGGTCTCCTCCTGCGCCTGGAACAGCTGGGCGTGGCTGATGGCGATGGCGGCCTGCGACGCGACACCGTTCAGGAGGTCGGCCTGGTCCTCGTTCAGCTCACGCCACTCGTTCAGGTAAAGCTCCATCGCACCCATGAGCTGGCCCGAGCGCTGGATCGGCACGACCAGGGCGTCCTGCGGATGGCCGCCCGCGTCAAGTCCGGGCGCCGTTCGCTCATCGAGCTTGACCACCAGCGGCCGCATCGCGGGGAGCGCCGTGCGAAGCGGCTCCTCATCGAGCTTGCGCATTGAGCCACGCGCCCGGTTGGTGAGGTTGTACGAGGCCTCCCTGTAGAGCTCGGCTTTCCCAGCGCGGACCAGGTACATGGCGCCCGCGACGGCGCCCATGATCCGGCCGGCGTGGGTCAGCGCGACGTTCAGCACCTCCTCGAGGGCCAGCGAGGAGTTCACGGCCGACGCGATCGTGAGCAGCAGGGCCGCACGATCGCGCGCCCCGCTTTCGTCCGCCAGCGCCGCCTCGAGCTCGCGCGCGGTGCCACGCAGGCGGACCAAGGACAGCAAGAGGAGCAGAAACGCCGCGACCAGCAGGACAAGCGTTATGAGCAATACGGCCGCGAGATCCAACGGTCACTCCTTGAGGGGGTGTAGGAGGTTGCCATAGGTTAACGCGGCATCCCAAGGCTTGGTTCTATACTCGGCCTCGATCTGGAGCCGCTCTCTTTCGACGATTTGCCCCTTGGCGGCGAGTGGACGACCCGCCGCCGCACCATCTCCGAAGCCGAGATAGCCATCTTCGCCGGCGTGGCCGGCGACCTGTCTCCGCTTGCGATCGAAGCGCCTGCCGGCGGTCGCCGCACGGCGCCTCCGGCGCTCGTGGTGGCGCTCGCGGTCGGGCTCGGCACGGTCGACATGCCCGTGCCCTCCATCGCCGAGTGGGAGTGGCTGAACTGGAAGTTCCCCCGCCCGATCCAGGCCGGCGACACGATCTACGCGCGCTGGACGCTCACCCAGAAGAGACCGCCCGTCGGAGGAGCGCCTTCTTCGATCGTCGTCTGGCGGGTCGACGTCCACACCGCGGACGGCGCGCTGTGCGCCGAGGGCGAGGTCGGCGCCAAGGTCAGGCGGGCCTCCCCGGCGGCGCGGCTCGAGGTCAGCGAGGGGGTCCAGGCCCCCGCGCCCCGCAGGCGGCGGCGCCGTTCCCGCGCCAACGGAACCTCCCCCGAGACGCCGGCCGTCGCCGCCCCTCCAGCGCCGGAGGCCAAACCGGAGCGGGCCGC
>DASZJK010000376.1:0-7868 GCA_035948155.1 Candidatus Dormiibacterota bacterium | reverse complement strand
GGTCTTCACGAGGTAGGCCCGAACCGTCGGCACAGGAGCCGGCAGCCGCAGTGTTTTCAGAGTCTGCATCAACACGTCTTCGGCCAGGTCCTCGGCATCGGCCGAATTGCCGACCTTGCGATACACGAGCTGGTAGATGCCCACCACATTGTCCTGATAGACAGATTCCCAGTCGGGGTAGTTGGCGGCGACGGTCGTCGGGGGGCGTTCCGGCTCGGGCGTACCGCTGAGCACGCGCAGCTCGCCGCCACCTGTCCCCCCGGTCACCTGACCAGATACGCATCGCCGTTACAAACCGCGGGTGGCCCTGTCCTCGAGCTCTCTCACGAAAGCTCGCGACGGCAGGGTGTTCCCCGGGATGGCCGCCTGGATGTGACAGGCCGCGACCAATGACGGCCAGGCTTCCGGAGCCAGGTCGAAGCGGGTGGGTCGCCTTCGCGCGACGATGTCGTTCACGAAGGACGAGACCTCGGCCGGCTGTGTATCGCCTGGCCCGAGCGGCCGCAGCCCCATGTTGCTCGCCACGCCAGTCAGCGCCCTGACGAGCTGGGACCTGGCGGCTCGATGGCTGACTCCGAGCTGGGTCGCGATCTCTGCCAGGGACCGGCGGCGAAGAAACCGCAGCACGAGGACCAGGCGCATCTCCGCCGTGAGGCCATCGACCAGCGAGTCAAGGGAGGTCGGTGGATGTGGCGTATCAATCGACAGCCCCCGCAAGCGATCGACGCCGTACCTCGCGTTCCAGTGGTGCGCGATGGCGTCGATGCTCGCGTCCAGCACCATATCGTCCACCACCAGGACCAGCTCGGGCAGCTTCAGACTGCGCGCGACCCTGTTGAAGACCCACGACGTCGCGTCCTCGGCGTCGACCCGGTTGCCGGTCCACCGAAAGGCCGTGACATAGGTCGCGACGATCCAGCGGTTGTAGACCTGGCCGAAGCTCGTATAGATGAGGCCTCGAACGACCGCAAGATGGGCCATCGCAACCGCAACTACGGGCCGCCGTTACCAGCGCGTCGGTAACACCGAGCCGTAGTTGTCACGGAAATGAGAAAAGACGCTCGGATCAGAGGAATAGTTTTCGGTCGACCCTACGGGCCGGTGATGGCCACCGATCTCGGCGGCGCGATTGTTTACGTGTTCGTCGCGTTGGCGCTTCTCGTCGCGAATGCCGGACGCGTGAAGATCGACCGGCTGGTACCGGTGAGGGTGCCCATCCGGCGCTAGCCACACGACGTCGGCGGTTGGCTCACCCGCCCCCGAAATAGAGGAACGGGCTCGCGTAAGCGAGGCTTGCGAGGGCAAGCACGGCGCCTGCCACCAGGCTGCCCACGACCAGGGAGCGCAGCGCAAAGGCGCCGCCGGGCGCCTTGCCCGACAGCTCGGCGGCCACCGCGTCCGCCGACCTGTTGAAGTAGCTGAAGGCGTGAATCAGGGTGAAGGGCAGCCAGATCACGAAGCTCCACTTGTGTGCGGCCACCCATATGGACCCGAACCTCAGGCCGAACGCCCACAGCTCCAATCCCGTCACAAACAAAGCAACGGTTGAAATCACGACGATCGGCGCGATCAGCCTGAGCATCAACCTGGGGGGGCCCGCGCGTCGATACACAGGGTCGCCGGCGTAGTAGCGGACGAATCGGTACCCGGTCGAGAACACCTTCAGGCCGAGCGGTGGAATCAGCGCGAACCCGAGAAGCAGGTGTTCCGGCAGCAACGACCTCACCTGCAGCACCGTCATGCCGATGAGCCCAAGGAGCACGAAGAGCGCGGCGCCCGCAAGCGAAGTCAGCCGTTCGTTGCCGCTGACGCTCGTCAGCGACGAGTCGAGGCCGTGGTCGACCACCCGCTCGGTCATGTAGCTGCTGAGGCTTTGGGGCTGCCCCGATGCGAGGTCACTGCCAGCAATTTAACGGGCCTCGAGGAGGGGTCGAAGCCTTCTGCTTCACGTTCGGCTGCCCAACCTGCCCGGGCATTTGAGCCACTTTTGAACTACGATCCGGGTGCCGTTTGCGGCAAGTAATGCGAATAATCGGCTATCAGGGAGGAGGTTTTCAGGCATGCCTGGAGTAGTCGGATTCCATCGCTGGATGGCCGCCGCCGGGGCGGCTCTCATGGTTCTCGCCGCTTGCGGCGGAAGCAGCTCCTCAGGCGGCGCGGTCACATTCAAGGGCACCAAGAACGTCGGGCTCTCGATCGCCCTGACGGGTCAGTCCGCGCTTTATGGCCACGCCATAAGCCAGTCGATGAGGCTCGCAGCCGATGACATAAATGCCAAGGGCGGCGTCAACGGCTACAAGCTCAACGCGGACATCCTCGACGACGCTACGCAGGTGGCCAACGCCGTCAACAACATCAAGTCGCTGATCCTGCAGGACAACGTCGTGGCCATGCTCGGCAACGTGACGTCGGCTCAGTGCCAGGCCACGAGCCCGGTCGCCAAGCAGAACAAGACCCTGTTCATCGCGGCGACCTGCAACAGCTACCAGCTGACCACCGAGCCTGACCTGATCAACCCGTACTACATCTCGGTGGTGCCCAACACCTTCATGGAGGGCACGGCCGCCGGTCAGTTGGCCGCCAAGACCGGAGCGCAGAAGATCTTCATCGTCTCGCCCAAGTACCTGTTCGGCATCTCGGAGACCAATGCCTTCGTGGCCGAGCTGGCGAAGGTCGCGCCGAACGCGACGATCATCAACAGCCCGAGCACGTGGTACGTGCCGTTCCCAACCAACCCGCGTTGGGACTCGACGATCAACGCGATCCAGGCCGCAAAGCCGGACCTCGTCTACTCCAATATCTTCGCGGCGGACGAGGTCAACTTCATCACCCAGGCGCTCCAGGTCGACCCGAACTTCTTTCAGAAATACCCGATGACGACGCTTGCGTCGGTCGACGAGCTGAACGCGCTCGGCGCCAAGTACCCGCTCGGCATGCACCTCTATCAGCGCGCGCCGTTCTTCGCGCTCAGCAATCCGGCGATGAACGCGTTCGTCACCCACTATCACAACGTCTACGGCGAGTACCCCTCGGACTGGGCCGTGATGGATTACGACGCGATGATGATGTACGCCAAGGCGGCCAACGCCGCCGGCAGCTTCGATGCCGACAAGGTCCGCGCCCAGATCGTGGGCCACTCCTTCGACAGCCTGCGCGGCTACAAGTTCACGATTCGCGCGGGAGACCAGCAGGCCAACGTTGGGGAGACTGTCGGAACGACCGGGGACTCGGGCGGCAAGTATCCGTTCCCGATCCTGGTCAACTCGACCAACCTGAAGGGCGACGACATCCTGATGCCGGCCGTGATCATGCAGCAGCTGCAAGCCGGCCAATGCGAGAAGACGCCCGGCACCGCCAACACGACCGACTTTTCCGCCTGCCCCGCCTGGAAGACCAGCTGACCCGCTGAGCTTGATGCGGAGCGGATAGGCCCGTGGACCCGGGGAAATTCCTGCTGTTCGCGACGGGAGGGCTGGCCGATGCGGCGTACCTCTTCATCGTGGCGGCGGGACTTTCGCTTGTCTTCGGCGCGCTGCGCGTCATCAACATGGCGCACGGCTCGCTCTACATGGTCGCGGCGCTGGTCTCGGTCGTCGTGGCGAACAAGCTCGGCGCGGGGATCGGGTTCTTTCCGGCGCTGATCGCCGCAGTCCTGGTCGCGGCGGCGATAGGCGCGGTGATCGAGGTGACAGTCCTGAAGCGCGTTTATGGACACGAGCACCTGGTCCAGCTCCTGGCCACGTACGCGATCGCATTGATCATCGGCGGGGCGGCGCGCCTGATCTTCGGCCCGAACTACCGCACCACCACGGCGCCGATCCAGGGCTCGCTGACCATCCTTGGCTACAGCTACTCGGTCTACGCGCTCGTGATGATCGTCGCGGCCGCCGTCATCGGCGTGGCGATGTACGGCATGCTCTTCCGGACTCGGCTCGGCCGCAACATCCGCGCCGCGGTTTCGGATCCTGAGCTGCTCAACGCGTCGGGCGTCAATGTCACGTTGCTCTACACGACAGTCTTCGTCATCGGCGCCGCCCTGGCAGGCCTTGGAGGCGTGATCGTCGCGCCGAGCCAGGCCGTGGACCCGACCATCGGTGACTCCGTGCTGGTCCTCGCCTTTGCCATCAGCGTGATCGGCGGGCTGGGTTCGATCATCGGGTCGGGCATCGGCGCGCTGATGGTGGGTGAGGTGATCTCGTTCGGCCTGATCACCCCGGCCACCAACAGCTTCGCCCTCGCGTTCGTCTTCATCGTCATGACCCTGGTCCTGACGGTTCGGCCGTGGGGCCTTTTCGGGCGTCCGGAAACGTGACGTCACTCCTCCCCCGGCGCCGCGCGGACCGCGTCCGCTGGGGCCTGGCGATCCTCCTTCTGCTGCTGGCCGCGATCGTGCCGCCCGCCTCGCAGTACCTCGAGGCGCAGGGACTGATCGAGTCAGCCCGCTTCCAGATCGTCCTCGGCGTGACCGCTCTGATCCTTGCCCTCTGGGCGATCAGCTACAACCTGATGCTCGGTTACGCCGGGATGGTCTCCTTCGCGCACGCTGCTTATTACGGCGTGGGCGCGTACACGGTGGCGATCCTCCTCCAGCGCTACAACATCTCCTACTACGCCGCCCTCGCCATCGCACCCGTGGCCGCGGCGGCGGTCGGGATCGTCACCGGCTTCGTCGCGCTGCGCGCGGTCCGCCTCTATTTCTCGCTGCTCACGCTGGCGATATCGCAGCTTCTGTACTCGATCGCGGAAGGCTGGTACGGGCTGACCGGCGGGGACAACGGGATCAACGGCATCACCGCGCCCGACCGGCTCACCGACTACCCCACGCTCTACTACTTCGTGTTCGTCATCGTCGGCGTCTCGCTCCTGCTCATGTTCATCCTCGTGCGCTCGCCGTTCGGAGCGGCCCTGCTTGCCATCCGCGAGAACCGCGAACGCGCCCGGTCGGTCGGACTCAACGTCAAGGCCTACGAGCTCGCGGTCTACACGATCGCGGCGCTCTTCGCCGGGCTCGCGGGAGCGCTCTTCCCGCTGGTTCAGTCGTCAGTTGTTCCGAGCATGCTGTTCTGGACCGAGAACGCGACGCCGGTCATCGTGACGCTGCTGGGCGGCGTGGGCAGCTTCCTCGGTCCCGGGCTGGGCGCGTTCATCTACACCGGCCTTTACAACTCGTTGAGCCGAGACTTCCCGTACCAGCTGGACGTGCTCCTCGGCGCCGTGGTGCTGGGGGTCGTGCTCGTGGCGCCGGGAGGGTTCGCGTCCGTGCCCGACCTGCTCGCTCAGCTGCGGCGCCGCATCGTGGGCGAGGGACCGGTCGCCACCGAGGTGGAGACGAAAGGCGAAGCGATCCAGATGATCGACGTGACGCGCGCCGTCGAGGCCCACGCCATCCAGGCCGAGCCGGTGGCCAGCGGCAAGGTCCTCCTGAAGGTGGAAAACGTGAGCAAGAGGTTCGGTGGCCTCCGCGCCGTCGAGGCGGTGAATCTCGAGATCCACGAGGGCGACCGCCATGCCATCATCGGCCCCAACGGCGCCGGCAAGTCCACGCTGTTCAACCTGATCACCGGCCGGATGCGTCCGAGCGCCGGGCGCATCTGGTTCGACGGCCGCGACATCACCGGCCGCCCGGCACATGTCATCGCCCGGGCCGGCATCGGACGCGCCTTCCAGATCACGATGATCTTTCCGAGGCTGACGGTTCTGCAGAACCTGCAGTACGCGATGCTCGCCCATCGCGGTCGTACCGTCCAGCCGTGGGGACTGGCGGATCGCATCTATCGGGACGAGGCGATGCAGCTGCTCGACGCGGTCGGCCTCGGCCCATACGCGGACCTTCCCGCAGGCCAGCTGTCGCACGGCGACCAGCGCGCCATCGAGCTCGCCATCTCCCTCGCGCTCGGCTCGCGCATGATCCTGCTCGACGAACCCACCGCAGGCATGTCGGCGTTCGAGACGCGCAAGGCGATGGAGCTGGTGCGACGTATTGCGACCGAGCGCAACCTCACTCTCCTTTTCTGCGAGCACGACATGAGCGTCGTGTTCGGCACGGCGCGCACGGTCACGGTGATGCACCAGGGTCGGATCCTCACGCAGGGAACGCCGGAGGAGGTCCGGACCGACCCTGAGGTTCAGGCCGTGTACCTGGGCGAGCTGGACGTGGAAGACAAAGAGGCGGCGCCGGCATGAGCCTGGCGGTGCAGGGGTTGAACGTGAAATACGGCAAGAGCCACGTCGTCTTCGACCTCGACCTCACGGTCGAAGCGGGCGAGGTTCTGGCGCTGCTCGGCCGCAACGGCGCCGGCAAGACGACGACCATCAAGGGGATCGTCGGACTGCTTCCCGGCGCCTCGGGCGCGATCCATGTCGCCGCGCGCGATGTCTCACGCTGGCCTGCCTGGCGGCGCTGCCGCGCCGGCATCGCCTACGTGCCGTCGGGCGCTCGCTGCTTCCCCAACCTTACGGTGGACGAAAACCTGGACATGACCGGCCGTCGCAATGGAAAGCAGAGCTGGGATCGCAAACGAGTGTTCGACCTGTTTCCCAAGCTCGGGCCGCTGAGCGGAAACATGGCGGGGAGCCTATCGGGCGGCGAGCGTCAGATGCTCGCGGTCGGCCGCGCCCTCATGTCGAACCCCCAGTGCGTGCTTTTCGATGAGCCGACCGAAGGCCTCGCGCCTGTGGTTATCCAGGAGCTCGTCACCCTGATGCGGACGCTGAAAGAGGCCGGAGTTGCCGTGCTGCTCGCGGAGCAGAATCACCAGATGGCGCTGCGCTGCTCCGACCGCGCGGCGTTCATGGAAAAGGGGAGGATCGTCGAGGTTCTGCCCGCCGATCGCGCGGCGGCAAGCGACGTTCTACACAGAGTTCTAGGTATCTGACCTCGCGCCTGCCGGTTCGCCGATCAGCGCATTCATGTCCACAGGCGCGGCGGCGGAGTCCCCCTGGTCGATCTCGATCATCTTCTCGAAGGCGCGGTCCAGGCGCTCGGCGTCGTCGTGGATGTCCCTGGCGAATGCCTTGACCTCGTCCAGGTCCAGCTGATCGGAATCGCGCATCAGCTCGCTGAATCCCTCGATGCCGACCATCGCGGTGCGGAACTGGTGGCTGATCCTGACCAGGAAGTCGCTCTTGAGCTTGTTCAGCCGCTCCAGCGTGGCGACGTTTGCCATCGCGGCCGCTTCGGCGCGTCGCTGCCATTGAATGGCGAGGAAGACGATCGGAAACATCGAAAGGTAGAAGAGGGTCAGGCCGGCAGCGAGGAGCAAGTAGAGTTGCCTCGACTCATTGTCGATGGCGGCCTGGACAGGCGCATAGGGGAGATAGAGCTCGAACGCGCCGCTCGGCCGCGTGTCGCCTTTGAAGACAAGTGGAACGTAGACCTGGATCAGAGGCCCAGGCAGGTTGTCGCCGGCGTTTTCCTCATCTTGGCCGCTGGTGATGCTCGCATGTGAAGTCCCGCCGAGCGCGCCGTGGAGATCGTCGTCGATCGGAAACGTGCGACCGATCAACGAGTGGTTGTCGGAGTAGATGACCGTCCCAACGCGGTTCCAAACCTTCAACCGGCGCACCTCGCTGCTCACCGCCGCGCCTTGCAGCTTGGCGTCAATCCCACTTATGGCGTCAGGTGTCAGCCCCGTGGTCATCTCGTCCGCTGTGAAGAGCGGTTGGACGCCTACCTGGGTAAGGATGGTGGCGCTGGTCTGGGTGGTGTCGAGGTACCGCTGCTGGAGGTCGGAGTTGAGGGCGCGGGCCAGGACCAGGCCGAGCACGAGCACCGGCACGAGGGCGATCACCCCGAATCGAACCAGGGGCTGCCTGGTGAACCACCGCCTCACAGCGCGTCGCAGTCTGCCACGGCGCCGGGTCGCCCG
>DASZJK010000375.1:0-1644 GCA_035948155.1 Candidatus Dormiibacterota bacterium | reverse complement strand
GCCTGGAGCCGACGGTGGGATTCGAACCCACGACCTGCCACTTACGAGGCGGCTGCTCTGCCAGCTGAGCTACGTCGGCGCGATGTTTTCGCCAGAAATTTGGCGATGCGACGAAACCCTAGGCTAACATCGGGCGGGGATGCGAACACTCGACGTCGAACGCCTTGCGGCGGGCGATTACGCCCTCATCAAACCGCTTCTCATTGAGCTGCACCTGGCCGAACAGGTCCACTACGCCGACCATCCGCAGCTGCCCCGCGAGGAGATCGAACGGCACCTGACATCGGTTCCGTCGGCGTTTCGCGGCGAGAACGTCATCTACGCGGTCCGCGACGAGGTGGGTCAGATCGTCGGATTCTGCTGGATCGTCCTCTACGACCCCGGCACGGGCCTTGAAGGCGAGGTCGCCGAGCTCTACGTCGCCGAAGGCCATCGCGGGCGGGGCATCGGCGAGATGCTCGTCCGGCAAGCGGTCAGTCTTTTCGCCGAGCGTCGGGTTACCCTCGGCTACGTGTGGACCCGACCTGACAACTCGACGGCGATCAAGCTCTACCGCAGCGCCGGGTTCGAGCCGAACCGCCAGCTCGTCATGACCTGGTACCCGCTCGAGCCCCAGAGCTAAGCCCGAACCGCAACCGTTCGACACCTACTATCAACCTCATGCGACCGATCGTGGCCGTCGCGGCCGGCCTCGTCCTGATTGCGCTCGTCGCCACCGGCGTCACGCTGGCCGTGCTGCGGCTGCAGTCGCGCACGAATCCGCAGGTCGTCAACCTCCGGCCGGGCGAGACGCTGACCGAGGACTCGGCCATCGTCCAGGCTGCGACGAAAGCAAGACCCGCAGTGGTCAGCATCGTGATCCAGCACCAGCCCTCGATCGTGAGCGGCTCCGGCTACCTCGCCACCACCGATGGCTACATCGTCACCAACATCAACACGGTCGCGGGCGCGAGCGGGATGACAGTGCTCGTGCCGAATGACTCCAGGACGCACGATGCTCGGCTCGTCGACTACGACTGCCAGACTGGCGTGGCGGTGCTGAAGATCGACCAGGTCAGCGGCCTTCCGACGCTGGCGTTCGCAGACCCCACCGCGCTGGTCCAGGGCCAGGTCATCGTCGCGGTCGGAGGCCCTGTCGATGGTGGTGCGGTGACGCCCGGTTACGTAAGCGCTATGCACCGCGTTACGGACGCCAAGGACCCGGTCAACACAGGCGGCACGATCAGCTTCAGCGACACGATCCAGACCAGCGTCGCGATCGACGACGGCACCTCCGGCGGCCCGCTGCTCAACGTGCAGAGCCAGGTCGTCGGGATCGCGATGCAGTCGCCGGCAGCGCTCGCGGGCTTCGGCTTGAATGTCGCCGACATCCAGGACGACGTCCAGCAGATCCTCACCACCGGCAAAGTGGTGGTGGCATCGCTCGGCGCCACAACGAGCGACGTCACTCCGGAGGCAGCGATCCTCGACGGCCTCCCTCAAGGCGCGCAGCTCGTGACCGTAGAGCGGGGCGGACCCGCCTCCGACGGGGGGCTGCAGGCCGGCGACGTGATCACCCAGGTCGACGATGTTCACATCGACGCGTCCCATCCGCTGTCGCTGCTGCTGCGGTCGCGCTTTCACGCGAACCAGCGCGTCACGGTC
>DASZJK010000374.1:0-3347 GCA_035948155.1 Candidatus Dormiibacterota bacterium | reverse complement strand
CAGGGTAGTGTGGCTTGCGGACGACGACCAGCATCGTGAACCTCGGATGCTGGGCCGGTAGAAAGCCGACGTACGACGTCCAGACGTCCTGCGTGTACTGGCCGTTGACCGGGATCTGCGAGCTTCCCGTCTTGCCGGTCTCGTCGTTCTGGAAGCCAGGAACGCGAGCAAGCGAGCCCGAGCCCTTCTGCACGACCTGCTCCATCATGGCCGTCATCTGCGCCGCGGTCTGGGGGCTGACCACCTGGCGCTGTGGCTGCAGGAGGACGGGGTTGATCTGGGTGCCGACCCGGTCGACCACGTGCGGCGGCGCGTACTTGCCGCCGTTGGCGATCACGTTCACCGCCGCCAGCATCTGCACCATGTTCACGTCGATGCCCTGCCCGAACGACGAGGTCGCGTACATCGAATCGGCCATCTGCGTGGCCGACGGGGGCGGGACGAAGCTCTCGCCCGCGACGTCGATCCCGCTCGGCTGCGTCAGGCCAAACGCCTGGAGATTCTTGTAGTAGGCATCGTGGCCTTCGGCCTGCATCGCCTTCATCGCTCCAACGTTGAGCGAATGCTCGAGCACGTACGTGTAGTCGATGTTGCCGTGGTTGCGGCGGTCCCAGTCATAGATCCGGTAACCGCCGACGCTCAGGACGCCGGGGTCGTTGATCACGGTATTTGGGGCAATCGCACCGGCGTTCATGGCGCCCGACAGGGTCACCACCTTCATCACCGATCCCGGCTCGTAGACATAGCTCACGACGTTGTCCTTGAACAGCGCCGGGTCTGTGTGATTGAAATCGTTCGCGTTGTAGCTCGGGTAATCGGCCGACGCCACGATGCCGCCCGTGGAGGGGTCCATGATCAGGACGCTGCCGCTCTCCGCATTGTCGGTCTTGATCCCCGCAGCGAGCAGCTGCTCGGCCGCGTACTGGATGTTCGCGTCGAGGGATAGGACCAGGTCCTGCCCGTTGACGGGGTCCTGGTGCGTGTGCGAGCCAAGCACGATCTCGTTGTTCGCGAGGTCGCGATAGCTCGAGATATAGCCGGGCGTGCCGGCGAGAAGCTTCTGGTACTTCATCTCGACACCGGCCTGGCCGTTGCCGTCCCAGTTGGCGAAACCGAGGAGGTCGGCGGCAAGCGTCGTGCCGGCCTCGGCCCCGGGCAAGTAGGAACGCTGCGTTTCCTCCTGCAGACCGACACCGGGCAGCTTGAGCGCGCGCAGCTGGTCGGCCTTCGTCTTGGAGAAGCGTCGCGCGATGTAGGCGAACTTGGCGCTGGAGGACAGCGTCGTCAGCACCGAGCCCTTGTCCACGCCCAGCACCGATGACAGCCCGCCCGCCACAGCGTCGCGGTGGCCGGAGCTGATCTGGTCGGGCGACACAAACGCCGAGTACACGGTCGTGTTGACGACCAGCTGCGTGAGGTTGCGGTCGAAGATCGCGCCGCGGATTGCCGGCAGCTGGACGAACTCGCGGTACTGCTCCTGCGCGGCTGTTGCCAGCTGGCCGTGCTTGGCCACCTGCCAGTAGGCGAGCTTCGTCCAGACCGCCCCGGCAAGCACGAGCGCGACGACGAGCATGGAGAGGACGCGTAGGCGGGCGGAGCCAACGCGCTCGACTCTTCCGGGGCGCCTGGATAGCGCCCTGGTCGCCATTACTTCTTGGTGGAAGCCATGACGTCGCGCGTGCCCGCGACCTGGTTGAGAACGGCCGCTACGGCGCGCTGCCACAGGGGCGTGGCGTCCGCGGCCGAGGCTCCCACCGGAGCTCCCAGGTCGACCGCGACCTGCTGGCCTTGCACGTAGCTCGACGGGACGACGCGCTGCATGCCACTCTGCGCGGCCTGCTGTTGGACCTGCGCCGGCGCGTGCAGCGTCACCTCCTGGTAGCGAAGCTGGTCCTGCTCCGCGAGCAGCTGCCGCTGCTGGTCCTGCAACCGCGAGATGTCATACGAAGCCTGCGTGATCTGCGCGGCGATCGCGAGGTAGAACAGCAGGCAGATCACGACCGCGCCCACGCCGAGATACGCGTGGCCGAACACGTTGACGTGCAGGCGCTCCTGCGCGACCGCGCTGGCGACCTGCACGAATCCGCGTGTGCGTCGACGCCGACGTGGCGGCGCCTGCACGTGCGGCGCTGCGGCCGTGCCGAGGCGCCTGCGCGTGAGTATTCGGGTCGATGTCAAGACGTGTGCCTCATTTGCTGCATGGACTGGGTAAGTGCCCAGCGGTCGGAGGGGTTGGGCCGGCCGCTGGGGCTTGGAGGGATCAGAGCTTTTCCGCGACCCGGAGGCGGGCGGACCGGGCGCGGGGGTTGGCGGCCACTTCCTCTTCGGAAGGCCGCACGAGATGACGGGTGACGATGCGAAGGGTGGCCCGGTGGCCGCAGGTGCAGACTGGCTGCTGGGGTGGGCAGATGCAGTCTTTGGACTCGACGTTGAAGAATGACTTGACCAAGCGGTCTTCCAGGGAATGGAAGCTGATCGTCGCCATACGACCACCGGGTTTGAGTGTCGAAAGAGCTGCTCGGAGTCCTGACTCGATCTGACCGAGCTCGTCGTTGACCTCGATGCGAATCGCCTGAAACGTGCGCGTCGCGACGTGGATGTCGCGCGGCCAGGCTCCCCGCGGAATCGCGGCCTCGACCGCGGCAGCGAGGTCGCGAGTGGTGCGGAGCGGGCGCCGCACCACGATGAACTGAGCGATGCGGCGGGCCCATCGCTCTTCGCCGTACTCGCGAAGGATTCGCTCGAGCTCGGCCCCGTCGTAATCGTTGACGACGGTGGCCGCGGTCAGCAGTGAGGTCGGATCCATGCGCATGTCGAGCGGCCCGTCGGCGCGAAAGCTGAAGCCGCGCCGCGGATCGTCGATCTGCGTGCTCGAGAGACCGAAGTCGAAGAGGACCATGTCCGCCGGCTCGAAACCGTGATGCGACGCGATGGAGCCAAGCTCGGAGAAATCGCCGTGAACGACGACGGCGGCGGGACCAAACGAAGCCAGCGACTCCTGGCCGGCCTTGACCGCGCTCGGATCGCGGTCGATCCCAAGCAGCCTGCCGCCAGGCGTGATCCTCTCCAGGATCTGGCGGGCGTGGCCCGCCTGCCCGAGGGTGCAGTCGATCGCGACCGCGCCCTGTCGGGGCTGGAGCAGCTCTATTACCTCTTGTGAAAGTGCTGGAAGGTGTGGGCTACTGCCCTGAGATGACCCTGTCAGCGAATTCGGTGAAGCGTCCTTGCGCGTCTGTGCTGTAGCTCTCCCATCGGGCCTCGGGCCAGATTTCCACCCGTGAGCCCATCCCGATCACCACCACGGTAGAAGAGGACTCGATCGCCGCCAACCGGCGCTGTTCGGGCTG
>DASZJK010000373.1:0-3751 GCA_035948155.1 Candidatus Dormiibacterota bacterium | reverse complement strand
CTCCGGCTCGCCGGAGAGCGTGGGCAGGCGCTTGATGAACTCCGCGATCTGCTGGTCGATCGGCGCCGGGGTGCGGTAGGTCGGGCCGGGCAGGACCGTCGCGAACGGCCGGTAGATCGCCGCGAACTGCGCCGGATCCATGGCCTCCCGGGCGAGGATGCCCAGCGCGACGACCTGCGCCGATTCGAGCGCGGCGGCGGCGGCGGTCGGGTCAGTCAGGGAGCGCTCGATCGCGGTCTTGACCTGCGCCACCCGAAAGCCGCTCGTGAACGCGTTGACCATCGCCTGATCGGCGCCGGACAGCAGCCCGTCCAGCACCTCCTCGACGGCTGCGTTAGAGGGTCGCTGGCGCGCGACCGTGCGCGCGGTTGCGATCCACTCCCACTGCGCCGGTCCGAGCGACTTGCCCGCGGCAGTGAGAAACTGCCCGGCCTCGGTCGCGCTCAGTGGATTCGCACCTGACCGGGCAGCAGTCCCTTGGCGCGCAAAAGATCCACCGGGTGATACGCATCGACGATGCGCATGGTGCCGGTCGCGGACCGCAGCACCATCGACTGCGTGTACGCGTAGACGTCTTCGTAGCGCACCCCATGAAGCAGCTCGCCGGAGGTGATCCCGGTGGCAGCGAAGAAGATGTCCTTGCCCGAGCAGAGGTCGTCGAGGCACAGCACCTTGTCAGGCTTGTGGCCCTCCTTGATCGCGAGCTCCCGCTCCTTGTCATCGCGGAAGAAGAGCCTGGCCTGCATGTCGCCGCCCATCGTCTTGATGGCGCACGCGGCCAGCACCCCTTCGGTCGCGCCGCCAGAGCCCATCATGCAGTGGATGCCAAGGCGCGTCTCCAGCGCCGCCTCCAGCGCTCCCGCCACGTCGCCTGCGGAGATGAGCTTGATCCGAGCGCCGACGTCGCGGATCTCGGCGATGACGTCCTTGTTCCGGTCGCGATCGAGAACCACGACCGACAGCTCCTGGACCGGAAGCCCCTCGGCCTTGGCGATGCGGCGGAGGTTCCACTCGACCGGCATCTCGAGGTCGATCGCACCCCTCGCCTTGCGACCGACGACCAGCTTCAGCATGTAGTGAACGTGCGTCGTGAACATGGTCCCGCGCTCGGCCAGGGCGACGACCGAGATCGCGCCCGGCAGCCCGGACGCAGTCAGGCTGGTGCCTTCGATCGGATCGATGGCGACGTCGACCTCGGGCTCGAGCCCGTTGCCGATCTGTTCGCCGAAATAGAGCATCGGCGCCTCGTCCTTTTCGCCTTCGCCGATCACGACCGTACCCTTCATGTCGACGTCGAGCAACGCCTCGCGCATGGCCTCGACGGCGCGCTGGTCGGCGGCCTCTTTGTTGCCGCGGCCCTGGAGCGGGGCGGCGGCAAGGGCGCCTGCTTCGGTCACGCGGAGGAGCTCGAGGGCGAGGTTGCGTGTATGCCTGGGCTCTTCGATCATCGCGGCGATTTCAGGTTAACCGAACGATTTAGGCCAAGCCCCTTCGTCTGATGGGAAGTTTGTCCGCCTCCACCAAGAGCTCGTCCTTGCGTACGAGACGGCGGTCACCGCTTCTATCGACGTAGACGCAGGTCCTCTCCAGCACGGCGGTAATGCGGACCTTCTCACCGGCGAGCGTGGCGTCGAAGCCGTCGATCAGCACCTCGTCCTCGTCGAGCTCGACCTCGCTCAGCTTGCGCGGCCCGCTGGGCCGAATTTTGGTCGAGAGCTGGAGCTGCGGTCGGGGGCCGGTTGGCGGACTGGGCTTGATGGTCAGCCGCGACGAGGCCGAGCCGGCCAGGCGAATGCCCGGGCGCGAGGGCGGGATGACAGGCCGCATCGGCAGCGGTTTGGGCTTGGGCAGCGGCAGCGGAATCGGCCTGGCCGCGGCCGGCGGCTTCCTGACGGCTGGCTCCCTGGCTGCCGGTTTTTTGGCTTGTGACTTCCGGGCGGCGGACGCCGCCAGGGCGCGAGACCCCTTTACCGAATCTGCGGCGCCAGAGGCGCCGCGGGGTCGCGCCCCGGCCGGCTTCTTCGGTGGCCGTTTAGAAGAACTCACCCCAGAACTTTCTGACCTTCCCAACTGGATTGGGTATGGCCTTCAAAGTTACGACGGTCGACTGCGCGGGGACCTGGGCCATGCGCTCAGGCGGAATGTCCGGGATGCCTTCCGGGTGGACCCGGATGACCCCGTAGTGCACTCCTCCCTCCTGGACCACGAGCGCGCCCACGGTGGCGTCGCCTTCGAGCCTGCCCGAGCTCGTGATCTTGAGCCGGTTGCTGGCGATCACGTTGCCGCGGACGACTCCTGAGATCGTGATCCTCGATCCCCGGATGTCGGCCTCGACGTTCGCCTCCGGTCCGACCAGCAGGTCGCTGTCGCACTCGATCTGGCCGCTGAACGTGCCCAGCACCTGGCCCGGCCCCTTCAGCACGAGCTTGCCCGAGAGCTCGTCCTCCCGGGCCAGAACGGTCGCCTTTTGCTCAAGCGCCACCGGCTCGCCGTTGGTGCTCGCCGCGCTGAGTGATTCGACTGCCACGTCCGTCATTGTCGATTCCTCCCCGGCCGCCCCAAATCCCTCCGTGAATCTCCAAGGGGCGGCCCCCTAGAACAGGCAGCATAAAGCCTGCCGGGTCGAGCGCTACAGGTCTGACTGGCTTGACAAGTAACTGGTAATCGCGGCGCGATCTGGCGGGATCTCGCCGTCGAGCACCAGCTCCTCGAGCTTGGTTTTGATCCGCCCGACCTCGGGACCGGGGCCTATACCCCGGATCCGCATGATGTCGTCGCCGGTGATCAACGGCGCAAGCCGCGATGGCCGCTCCGCCAGGACCCTGTCCAGCCGTGCCTGGAGCTCGTCCATCTTCTCCGGGTACGGATACGCCGAGGCCGCGATGTCGGCGCGGGCCAGGAGCATCAGCCGGTCGAGCAGTGGCCCCGCGTCGCGGGCCAGACGGCGGACCGCGCCGTCGGTCCACTCTGACCGGTAGAAGACGGGGCGCAGGTGGAGGAGGACAAGCTCTGTGATCGCCTCGATCTCCTTTTGCGAGAACCGCAGCCGCTCCAGGGCAGTCCTGGCGATCTCCGCGCCGACCTCTTCGTGGCCGACGAAGGTGCCGTCGCCCTTGGCCGTCTGGGGCTTTCCGACGTCATGGAACAGGGCGGCCAGGCGCAGGACAAGGTCGGGCGGCGTCGCCTCGACGGTCAGGAGCGTGTGGCCGAACACGTCGTGCGTGTGGTAACCGGTCTGCGGAACTCCCTTGCCAGCCGCGATCTCGGGCAGTGTGACCGCCAGGAGCTCGGCCTGGTCGAGAAGCTCGAGTGCGAGCCTCGGACGGGGGGACGCGAGCATCTTGCGCAGCTCGTCGGCGATCCGCTCGACCGAGATCACCGGGGGTGCCAGGCGCGATCTCATGCCGCGCATGGCCGGCAGTAAGTCGGGCGCCAGCGTGAACCCGAGCTCGGCGGCAAAACGGATCGCGCGCAGCATCCGCAGTGGGTCGTCCTCGAAGGTGCGGATCGGGTCGGTGGGGGTGCGGAGCACTTTCGCCTCGAGGTCTTTGCCCCCGCCGAGAGGGTCCTCGACGTTGCCGTCAAGGTCCATGAGCAGCGTATTGACGGTGAAGTCGCGCCGGCGCAGGTCCTCCTCGAGGGTCGCCGGCCGAACGGCGGGCTTGCGCGATTCGGGCGCGTAAGACTCAGAACGCGCGGTCACGAACTCGACCAATCGACCGGCCAGGGTCACCTGCGCGGTGCCGAAGCG